>DASZXE010000069.1:0-9481 GCA_035546475.1 Kofleriaceae bacterium | reverse complement strand
GCCGCCGACCGGCGCCGCCGACCCGCCCCGGCGCCGCGCCGCTCGAGCCAGCGCCGGCGCCGGCGTCCGGCCTTGGGCCCACGCTCGACGACGCCACGCTCGGTGACCTCACCGGCCACGACGGCGCTCTCGACGAGCTCGGCATGCAGGATCTCGAGCTGCCGGCGCCGCGGGCCGGCACCGGCACCCGCACGCCCGGCGAGGTGCTGCTCCGCTCGTCGGCGCCCGAGGCGCTCGCCGCCGCGCTCGCCTCCGAGCTCGATCGCGGCGCGCCGCCCAGCGAGAGCGCCGACGATCGCTCGCGCCGGCGGATCACCGCGCTGCTGGAGCGCGCGTCGGCCGCCGCCCGCGCCGGCGAGTACCCGATGTCGATCGCCGCGATCGATCTCGCGCTGTCCGAAGCGCCGGACAGCGCGGTCGCCCAGAAGCTGGTCCACCGCAGCCGCGACATCATCCTCGACTGCTACACCCGCTACTTCGGCGACCTGTCGCGCCGGCCGGTGCCGGTCGGCTCGCTCACCGAGCTCACCGGCCGCCCGCTCGATCCGCGCGCGGCGTTCCTGGTGTCGCGCATGGACGGCACCCTCACGTACGAGGAGATCCTCGACGTCGCCGGCATGGGCCGGCTCGAGGCGTGCCGCCACCTCGCCCAGCTCCTCGTCCGCGGCATCATCCGCGCGACGTGACAAGGCACACGGCGCAGCCGCTCGCTCGCGCCGGCATCGCGCACGCGCAAGAAGGACCTCGGACATGACGCGTGGCCCCGCACACCCGGAGTCGTTGTCGAACGCGCGCGCGAGCGCGAGCTAGCGCCGGCGATGCGGGTCACCCGGGTCACCAACCAGCGCGGCGCGGCGGCGCTGGGCCGGGCCTCGCGCCTGCGCGTGCTCGCCGGCGCCGACGCCGGCCTCGAGGTCGAGCTGCCGCCGGTGGGCGTCGTCATCGGCGCCGATCGCGGCTGCGACGTCGCGCTGACCGATCCGTCGGTGTCGTCGCGCCACTGCACGGTGAGCCCGACCGCGACCGGCTTCGTCGTCACCGACCTCGGCTCGCGCAACGGCACCTCGCTCGACGGCGTCGCGGTCGGCAAGGTCACCGCGCCGCCGGGCGCCGTGCTGCGCCTCGGCCACACGCTGGTGCAGCTCCTGCCCGCCGACGAGATGGTCGCCATCCCGCCGTCGACGCGCGACCACTTCGGGGCGATGTGGGGCGACAGCCCGTCGATGCGGCAGGTCTTCGCGATCCTCGAGCGCGCGGCCGCCTCCGAGGCGCCGATCCTCTGCCTCGGCGAGAGCGGCTGCGGCAAGGAGCTCGCCGCCCGCGCCGTCCACGACGAGAGCCCGCGCAAGGACGGCCCGTTCATCGTCTTCGACTGCGGCGCCGCCACCGACACGCTGATCGAGAGCGACCTGTTCGGCCACGTGCGCGGCGCCTTCACCGGCGCCGCCGGCGACCGCCAGGGCGCGTTCGCGCTCGCCGACGGCGGCACCCTCTTCCTCGACGAGATCGGCGACCTGCCGATCGGCCTGCAGCCGAAGCTCCTGCGCATGCTCGAGGCCGGCGAGGTCATCCCGCTCGGCAGCCGCAAGCCGGAGCGCCACGACGTCCGCGTGGTCGCCGCCACCCACCGCGACGTCCACGGCGAGGTCGCGCGCGGCGGCTTCCGCGGCGACCTCTACTACCGGCTCGCGGTCGTCGAGGTCCACCTGCCGCCGCTCCGCCAGCGCCGCGAGGACCTGCGCCGGCTGATCTCGATCTTCCTCGAGCGGGCCGGCGCCGGCCACCTGATCGCGTCGATCGGCGGGCCGGCGCTCGAGCGCCTGCGCAACTACCACTGGCCCGGCAACGTGCGCGAGCTGCGCAACGTGATCACGCGCGCGGTCGCGCTGGCCGGGCCGGCGCGCGACTTCAACGAGCTGCCGATCATGCTGCGGCCGACCGCGGCGCCCGCCGCCGAGGCCGAGCCGGCGATCAAGGCCGACCGGCCGTTCCACGAGGCGAAGCAGGCGATCGTCGATCGCTTCGAGCGCGACTACCTGACCGACCTGCTGCGGCAGAGCGGCAACAACCTGTCGGCGGCGGCGCGCCAGGCCGGCCTCGAGCGCAAGTTCCTCTACAAGCTGCTCGAGCGCGCCGGCCTCCGCACCAAGGCGCCCGCCCGCGGCGACGAGGCCGACGACGACGTCGCCGGCGCCCCCGACGCCGGTGACGCCGGCGACCCATGACCCGCGCCCGCCACGTCAGGCGAGCGGGTCGGCCGCCTCGTCGTCGGAGCGGCCGGCGGCGCGCCGTCGCGCGAGCTGGTCGCGGATGAACGGCACCAGGTTGCCGACGTACTCCTCGAAGCGCGGGTGCTCGAGGCCGGTGCCGGCGAGCAGCTCGCGCGCGGCCTGCTGGTCGTAGGTCACCGCGGCCGAGAAGAGATCGAGCGCCGCCGCCGGCGCGCGGGTCAGCTTGGCGAGGCCGGGCGTCCGCAGGAGCGCGCGCGCGAGCCGCGCCGGGATGAAGCCGCGCGGCGGCCGGGTGCCGGCGCGATCGGAGACCAGCTCGAGCGCGTGGCGCACCGTGAGCGGATCCGGCTCGACGAGGTGGACGGTGCGGCCGGCGGCGCGCGGGTCGCGCGCGAGCTGCCAGGTCGCGCGCACGAAGACGTCGACCGGCGTGACGTGGAACGGCGCCGAGCCGCGGCTCGGCAGCGGCAGGTTGACCGGCCACGCGCTGGTCGCGAACGGGACCAGGAAGAAGTAGGGCCCGTCGAAGCGATCGATCTCGCCGGTGCGGCTGTCGCCGACCAGCACGCCGGGCCGCACGACCGTCGCCGGCAGCCGCCGCATCGCCGCCCGCACGATCCCCTCGGCGGCCGCGCGGGTCGCCTCGTGCGGGTTGTGGAAGCGCTGGCCGGCGTCGAGCTCGTCCTCGCGCACGAGCCCTGTCCGCCGACCGGACACTCGCACCGTCGAGCCGTAGACCAGGCGCGCGAGCTGCGGCGCGCTGGCTGCGAGGTCGACGACCTCGCGGGTGGCGGCGACGTTCTGCCGGTGGGCGGTCGCCGCGTCGACGCCGAGGTCGTAGCTGCCCGCCAGGTGGAGGATCGTCGTGACGCCGGCGGCGAGCGCGCGGTACTCGTCGGTGGCGAGGCCGAGGTCCATCGCGGCGGCGTCGCCCTGGACGAGGCGCACCCGGTGCGACGGCGCGTGGGCGGCGACCAGCCGCGCGGCGTCGTCGGCGGACGCCGCCGGCACCAGCAGCGCGACCTCGGCCGCCGGATCGCGCTCGAGGACGTGCAGCAGCATCAGCCGCGCGGCCTGCGCCGGATAGCCGGTGATGAGCACGAGCTCGTGGCCGGCCGGCGCCTCCGGCTCGTCGGCGCGCGCCGCCTCGAGCTGCGCGCTCGCCGACGCCTCGATCGCGTGGCCGGGCATCGCCACCGCGCCGAAGCGGGCCTCGAGCGCGCGCCACAGCAGGTCGACCTGCCGCTCGAGCTGCGCGCGATCGCCGCTGTTGTCGAGGACCCAGGTGGCGGCCGCCAGCTTGTCCTCGAGCGGGAGCTGCGCCGCGAGCCGCGCATCGGCCGACGCGTCGTCGAGGCCGTCGCGCGCCTTCAGCCGCTCGCGCTGGAGCGCGTGCGGCGCGGCGACGACGATCAGGCCGTCGAGCCCCTTGTGCGCCTGGTTCTCGACGAGCAGCGCCGCCTCGTAGAAGACGACCGGCGCGCCGGCGGCCGCCAGCCGCTGGATCTCCGCCTGGCTGGCGGCGGCGATGCGCGGGTGGGTGATGCGGCCGACGTCGACGCGCGCGGCCGGGTCGGCGAAGACGCGCGCGGCCAGCCGCTTGCGGTCGAGCGCGCCGCCGGCCCCGAGGATGTCGGCGCCGAACCGCGCGACCAGCTCGGCGAGCGCGGGCTGGCCCGGCTCGACGACCCGCCGGGCGAGCAGATCGGCGTCGACGATCGCGGCGCCGCGCGCGCGCAGGAGCTCGGCGACCGCGCTCTTGCCGCTCGCGATGCCCCCGGTCAGCCCGAGCACCTTGGCCATGCCCGCCCATCCTACCGCCCCGTGCCCGCGCCGGTGCTCGCGCCCGTGCCCGATCGGCGCCAACCGAGTACGCTCGCGCGCGTGCAGGTCCGCACCCGCATCGTGGTCGCCGGGCTCGCCGCCGCGGCGCTCGCGCTCCTGGCCGGCGCGCGCGGCGACTACGTCGGCAGCGCCACCTGCGGCACCTGTCACCCGCGCGAGCTGGCGGCGTGGCAGCGGACGGCCCACGCGCGGGCGGTGACCGCCTTGCCGGCGCGCACGTCGGCGCGCTGCTTCGCGTGCCACGGGACGGGCGACGCGCCGGTCGGCCGCGCCTACTTCGCCGAGGTCGGCTGCGAGGCGTGCCACGGCGCCGGCGGTCACTACGCCGTCGACGACGTGATGCGCGACGCGCCGCTGGCCCGCGCGCTCGGCCTCGCCGACGTCACCTCGCCCGCCGGCCGCGCCGCGGTCTGCGCGCGCTGCCACACCGGCCGCGGGACGCGGCTCCAGCCGGTGGATCTCTCGGCGCCGGCCCACTGACGCCGGTTGCCGCCGTCGACGGCCCGTGCGAGGGTGCAGCCCACCATGCGACCGCGGGCCGCGCGCTTCGTCGTCTCCGCCGGCAAGCCGGCCGAGTTCCCGCCGCCGGCGTTCCCCGAGGTCGCGATCGCCGGCCGCTCCAACGTCGGCAAGTCGTCGCTCATCAACGCGCTCACCGCCCACGACGGCCTCGCCCGCACCTCGCGCACGCCCGGCCGCACGCGGCTGGTCAACTGGTTCCGCGTCGAGGCGAGCGCCTCGGTCACCGTCGACCTCGTCGATCTGCCCGGCTACGGCTACGCCGCCGTCGATCACGACACCCGCACCGGCTGGCGCCCGCTGATCGAGGCGCTGCTCGGCCAGCGCGAGAGCCTGCGCGCGGTCGTCCTCCTGATGGACATCCGCCGCGGCGCCGAGGACGAGGAGCTCGACTTCGTGCCGTGGCTCCAGCAGCGCGAGCTGGCGATCCTGCCGGTGCTCACCAAGGCGGACAAGCTCGGCAAGGCGCAGCGGGGGCCGGCGGCGGCGGCGGTCAAGAAGCGGCTCGGCCTCGGCGTCCAGCCGGTGCTGTTCTCGACGCTCGATCACCTCGGCGTCGACGAGCTGTGGCGCGCGATCCTGAAGGCCGCCGCCAAGCCGGCGCCGTGACCGCCGGGCTCACGATCGAGCCGGCGACCGCCGCCGACCTCGACGCGATCGACGCCGTGTCGCGCGCGTCGTTCGCCGCGCCGTGGACGCGCCAGGCCTACGCCGACGAGCTCGCGCGCGCGCACGCCCGGGTGGACGTCGCCCGCGCCGGCGCGCCGCCCGAGCTGGCCGGCTACGTCGTCACCTGGGCGGTCGTCGACGAGGTCCACCTGCTCGTCATCGCCACCGCGCCCGCCCACCGCCGCCGCGGCGTCGCCGACGCGCTGCTCGCGACCGTCTGCGGCCGCGCCGATCGCGACGGCGCGCGGCTCACGACGCTCGAGGTCCGCGCCGGCAACGTCGCCGCGCGCGCCCTCTACGAGCGCCACGGCTTCACGGTCGTCGCCACCCGCCGCGCCTACTACGCCGACGACCAGGAGGACGCCGTCGTCATGATCCGCGAGCGTCCGGCGCCCGCCTGATCCGCCCTCCCGTCGAGCCGACGGGCGTGGCGGTCCGGCCCCGCCGGCCCCGCCGGCCCCGCCGGCCAGGCCCGCAGGCTCCTCGCGAGGAGGAGCCCTCGTTCAGGCGACGATCACTCGAGGTGTCCGCCCGCCGGCACGTCGTCGCGCTGCGTGCCGAGCACGACGCCGGTCGTCACCGCGCCGCCGACCACGACGCCGGCGATGACCGGCACGTACCAGTGCGCGTACCACGGCGTGTGCGCGCGGCCGGGCCGGGTCAGCTCCGCGTCGACGGTGACCTCGGCGTCGGGCGGCACCGCCACCTCGGCGTGGAACGGCCCGTAGCCGGCGGCCGCCACCTCGATCGCGTAGCGCGACGGCGCCGGCACCTGGAACGGCGGCAGGGGCGACGTGCCGCGCGGCTCGCCGCCGACGGTGATGCTCGCGCCCGCGACGTTCACCTTGATCGCCAGCGTGCCCGAGCGGACGAAGTCGTCGGGCGGCAGCACGCGGCCGAGGTAGCCGACCAGCTCGTCGTCGCTCGGCGACGCGTCGGCGGCGAGCGCCTCGGCGAGCCGCGAGCGCACCACGCCCTCCTTGCTGTCGATCCGCTGCACGCTGAGGATGACGTCGCCGAGCTCGCTGACGCCGACCAGCACGACCTCGGTGACGCCGAGCTTCTGGCCGATGCGGCCGATGCAGCCGGCGTCGCCCTCGCAGCCGGCGACCGCCGCCGACAGCTCGGCGCCGTAGCGCTGCTGCGCCTGGGCGTCGCCGAGCACGCGCAACGACGTCCGCTTGCGCAGCACGCCGGCGATCCGGCCGCCGATGTCGGGCAGCGCCGTCGAGTCGGCGCGGTACTCGAGCACCGCCACGGTCCGCCGCGGGTCCTCCGCGCGCGCGGCCGGCGTCCGGAGGGCCAGCACCGCCGCCACCGCCGCGAGCGGGGCGATCGCCCGCAGGAGCCCGCTCACGATCGCCCGTACAGGGTCGCGGCCGACCCTGCCTCGAAGTCGCCCTGCAGCTCGCCGCCGGCGATCGGCGAGCACGCCCAGTTCTCGTACAGCCACTCGTACTCGGGCGTTCCGCACGAGGCGCCGAGGCCGTTGAGCTCGTCGTCGTCGTCGCGCTCGCACACGTGGCAGCGCACGCGCGTCGTCGACTCGACCGCGCCGTTCTGGGTCGAGATGCCGTAGACGTGCGTCGCGTGCACCGTCATCGGCGGGAAGACCGGCTGCGGCGTGCCGAGCACGTCGACGAACAGGCTCGGCAGCCGGTACGTCGAGTTCGACGTGACGACGAGCTGCTCGCCGGTCGCCGACAGGGTCACCGCCGCCGCCACCGCCAGCTTCGCCTTGACCACCTGCGCGATCGAGCCGACGGCGTCCTCGCGGGTGAACACGCTCAGCGCGATCGGCGGCAGGTCGATCGTGCGCGCGCTCATCGCGTCGAGGTCGACCACCGCGAGCTGGTGGTGGGTGCCGACCTTCGTGTACTCCTCGCTGTCGGGCGGCGAGTCGTCCGGGTCGGGCAGCGTCCCCAGCGTCGCCGGCGTCGAGCCGACGACGTAGCCGGTGTGGCGATCGGCGACCGCCGCGGTCGGCGCCTGCACCGGGCCGATCTCGTCGAGGTCGTCGGCGCCGAGATCGACCACCACCGCCTGGTTCTGGCAGAAGCCGGCGCCGACGAGCAGCGGCCGGCCGGGCACGCCGGCGACGTCGCGCAGCCCGGGCGCCGGGATCATGCGGACCGCCAGCTCGCCGTCGGCGGGCCGCGCGATCGCGAGCATCGTCGAGCCGGGGCAGGTCACCGCCGGCGACCGCAGCGCGACCGCGACCGTCGCGCCGTCGGGATCGACGCCGGTCGTCACCACGTCGGCGCGGCCGCCGACGTCGAAGGTCGTCACCGCGCGCGAGGCGAGGTCGATCACGTGCAGGCCGTTCGCGGTGCCGGCGACCAGCATCGTGCCGTCGGCGCTGCCGGCGAGGTCGAAGATCGCCGTCCCGAGATCGGCGATCGGGTCGCCGTCGAACGTGTCGGTCGCGGTGTCGAGCCGCAGGATCACGTTGCCCGACGCGACGAACAGGTCGGCGCCGGCGCTCGCCGTGATCGCGGCCGGCGAGGGCAGGGGGATCGACTCGGCGAGCACCGCGTCGCCGCCGCGATCGACGCGCACCACGCTGCCCTGCGCGGCGGTCAGCGGGCCGTCGAGCGTCGCGCCGGGCGCCGGGCCGGCCACGTACGAGCGCGGCCGGCGGACCGGGATCGTGACCGTCGTCGTGCCGCTGTCGTCGACCGCGAGCGCGCCGTCGACCTGGCCGAAGCCGAGCACCGCGCCGGTCGCCGACTCGAGCCGGGCGCTGACCGCGTGGTAGTCGGCGATCGGCAGGGTGCCGAGGTCGAACGAGCCGTCGCGCACGGTCGCGGTGCGCACCTCCTCGCTGCCGTCGTCCCGCTCGGCGGTGACGACGACGCGCGCGGGCGTCACCGGGCGCGCGTCCTCCGCGGTCGGCTGGACCAGCACGACCTCGACCGTGCCGTCCGGGCAGCCGCCGGCGGCGATCGCGATCGGCAGGGCCAGGACCGCCCCCAGACGAAGGACCATGGGCCACGCTATCACCGTGCGCGGCGGCCCGCCATTGAGGCGCGCGGCGCCCGCGCGCCGCCCTCGTACATGGCACACTGGAGCCGCGGGATGTCGTCCGCCGGCCCAGGCTCCGAGCTCGTCGATCCGGGCGCCGATGTCGGCGCGCGTGTCACCGACGTCGGTCTGCCCGCGGTCTTCGGCCGCTACCTCCTGGTCCAGCGGCTCTCGCGCGGCGGCATGGGCGAGATCTTCCTCGCCAAGCACGGCCTCGCCGGCTTCGAGAAGCTGTGCGTGATCAAGAAGGTCCTGCCGTCGCTCGCCGAGGACGAGCAGTTCATCTCCCGCTTCATCGACGAGGCGCAGGTCGCGATCAAGCTGCAGCACGTCAACGTCGCCCAGGTCTTCGAGGTCGGCCGCGTCGGCGACGAGTACTTCCTCGCGCTCGAGTACATCGACGGCCGCGATCTCCGCCGCACGCTCGGCCTGCTCCAGCGCCTCGAGCGCCGCTTCCCCGCCGAGCTGGCGCTGTTCGTCGGCCGCGAGATGGCCAACGGGCTGGCCTACGCCCACCGCCGCACCGGCGCCGACGGCACCTCGCTCGGCCTGGTCCACTGCGACATCTCCCCGCCGAACGTCGTCGTGTCGTTCGAGGGCGAGACCAAGATCATCGACTTCGGCATCGCCAAGAGCGCGCTGCGCGCCACCGCGACCGACCCGAAGATGGGCTTCGGCAAGTTCGGCTACATGGCGCCCGAGCAGCTCATCCGCGGCGGCGTCGTCGATCACCGGACGGACATCTACGCGACCGGCGTCGTCCTCTTCGAGCTGCTCACCGGCGAGCGGCTCTACGCCGTCGACGAGAACCCCGACTACAAGGCGCTCGCCCGCCAGGTCGTGAAGGGCGAGCACCGGCTGCCGTCGCAGCTCGATCCGGCGCTCGCCGACTTCGATCAGCTCGTCGCGCGCGCGCTGCGGCCGCGCCCCGACGATCGCTACCAGACCGCCGCCGAGCTCCGCGACGCGCTCCAGCAGGCGGTGGTGCAGCTCGCGCCGACGCTGTCGACCGACGCGCTCGGCGCCTTCATGCGCGAGCTGTTCGCGACCGAGATGCGCCAGCAGCGCGAGCTGCTCGATCGCGCGGCGGCGGCCCACCTGTCCGACTTCGAGCAGCAGCTCGAGACGCAGGCGATCGCGACGATCACGTTCGCGCAGGCCGCGCTGGCGCCCGCGCCGCCGCCGGAGTCGGG
>DASZXE010000068.1:0-5276 GCA_035546475.1 Kofleriaceae bacterium | reverse complement strand
GGCGCGCCGACGCGGGTCTCCGGCTCGGCGGCGCTCGCCCGCAGCCCGTGCGGATCGTGGTCGAACGACGCGCTCGCCGAGCGCGCGAACACCGGCGCCGGCGCGGGCGTGGACGCGGGCGCCGGCGTGGCCGTGGCCTGGCCGTACGGCGGCGGGGTCGCCTCGAGGCCGTACGGCTCGCGCGCGGTGTCGTGGCCGAACGAGCCGCCGCCCGCCGCGTCGTCGTACGCCACGTCGGCGTCGTCGGCGTACGGCGCCGACTCGGCGCGGCCGTCATCTTCCAGCGAGAGCGACGCCCCGCACCGGATGCAGCGCGGCGTCCCCATCGCGCTGGCCGTACTGCACCGGTCGCAGACCAGGCCGACGTCCATGGACGGGTAGAATAGACGGACCTTCGATCCACGTCCAACCGGCGCCGCCCCGATCTGCGCGCAAACGTTCGCGTTCGCGGATCCCTCGCGGCGGTCAGGGCGCCGGCGTGGCCGGACGCTTGCCGGCCGCGGCGTCGCGCACGACCGCCGCCTCGTGCGGATCGGCCGCCAGCTCGTCGAGGCGCGCCTTCGCCCGCGGGTCGCCGAGGAGGCGCAGCGCCGCGGCCGCCGCCGCCCGGACCTCGTCGACGTCGTCGTGGGTCGCCGCCAGGAGCGGCTCCACCGCCGAGCGGTCGCCGATCGCGCCGAGCGCCGCCGCCGCGTGCTCGCGCACCCAGCCGTTCGGGTCGCGCACGAGGGCGATCACCACCGGCACGTCGGCGGCCTGGCCCATCGCGCCCTCGGCCTGCACGGCGACGTCGCGCTGGTCGCTGTCGCGGGAGGCGCACAGCGCCGACAGCGCTGCCCGCAGGGCCGGCGTGCCCTGCCCGCGGCGCTCGAGCGTGGCGATCGCCTGCACCGCCGCGGTCCAGACCGGCCGCGGACCGGCGGCGAGCCCGGCCGTCACCGCCGGCACCGCGTCGCTGCCGCCGATCTTGGCCAGCACCGACAAGGCGCGGCCGGCGACCTTCGGATCCGGATCGTCGACGTGCGCGCGCACCGCCGGCTCGATCGCGCGGCCGATCGCGGCGAGCGCGGCGGTGGCCGCCGGCGACAGCGGCCCGGCGGTCAGCTCGCCGAGGCCGATGCCCTCGTCCCTGCCGTCGAGGTCGCCGAGCACGGCGAGCGCCTCGTCGCGGTGGGCCTCGAGCGCGCGCTGCACCGCCCCGGCGACGTCGTCGGTGCGGCCGACCAGCAGCTCGGCCGGCGGCACCACCTCCGGCAGCTCGCCCGGCAGCTCGCGCAGGAGCCGCCCGAGGTCGAGCTTGCTCGCGCGCATCGGGTAGTCGTCGACGTCGACGGGCGGGCCGGGCGGCGCGCCGGCCAGCCGGGCCAGCGCCCACACGATCGTCGACCGGTCGCCGCCGACCCGCGCCACGTACGCCGCCAGCAGGGCGCCGGTCGCCGAGCGGTCGCCCGCGACGCCGAGCGCCCACGCCGCCAGCCGCTGGGTCTCGCCCGCGTTGTCGCCGACCGCCTCGACGAGCGCCGGCACCGCCGCCGCGCCCGCGTGGGCGAGGCCGACCGCGCACGCCGCCCGCACCGCGTCGGGGGCGGTGCGATCGGTCAGCCGCGTGGTCGCCGCGGTCAGCGCCGCGTGATCGGCGATGCCGCCGAGGCCGAGGCAGGCGAGGGCGGCCACCGACGGCCGGTGATCGTCGAGCGCGGCGAGCAAGGGCGCCACCGCGGTCTTGTCGCCGGTGCGCGCCAGCGTGTAGACCGCCGCCTCGCGCACCGCGACCTCGTCGTGGTTCACCAGCGGCAGCACCTGCGCGACCGCGCGCGGATCGCCGAGCCGCCCGGCCGCGACCAGGGCGTCGACGTGGAACGCGATGTCGGGCGTCGCCTTCATCGTGCCGGTCGACGCCGGCGTCGGGTCCAGCTCGTCGCCGCCGGTCTCGCGCGCGAGCCGGATGAGCGGCGCCACCGCCGCCTTGTTGTCGAGGTAGCCGAGCACGTCGACGGCGATGCGCCGGCGCACCGGGTCCTTGGGATCGGCGAGCGCGTCGAGCAGCGCCTTCATGCCGCCCATGCCGAGCCGCTCGAGCTCCGCGCGCGCCGCGACGCGGACGTCGGCGGTGCCGTGGCGCAGGCGGTTGCGCAGGGTCGGCACGTACTTGCCGTACAGGTCGACGAGGATCCACCGGTAGATCGGCTTGTGCGCCATGATGGTCGACAGCGGCGCGACCACCTTCTCCAGCTCGCCGAGCGAGCCGTGCAGCTCCTCGATCGCGATCGCCTTGCGGCCGGCGGCCTCGAGATCGTCGTCGTCCTGCGCCTGCCGCAGCACGCGCCGGTAGACCTCCGCCTCGTCGACCCAGCGGCCGCGCTGCTCGTCGAGCGCCGCCAGCGCGAAGTACGCCTTGAAGTCGTGCGGCGCCAGCTCGATCACCTTCGCGTACGCGGTCGCGGCGTCGTCGGGCCGCTGCATCTGCACGTAGCGCTCGGCGAGGCTCGTGTACGCGGCCGGATCGTTCGGGCTCGCCGCCAGCGCCTTCTGCGACCAGTCGATCGCCTCGGCGTCGTGGTTGCCCCACTCGGTCATCACCTTCGCGATCTTCTCGTCGACCTCGCGCTCGCGCGGCGGCGCGATCGCGGCGAGGTGCTTCAGCAGGTCGACCGCCGCGCCGTAGTCCTTCTCGTCCTCGTGGACCTGCACGAGGTCGAGGATCGTGTCCTGGTCGTCGGGCGCGAACGCGAGGATCCGCTCGAGCGTGGCGCGCGGCTCGGTCGACGGCGCGTGGGCGGCGTCCTTGCGGTACAGCTCGACGAGGAAGTAGCCGGCCTCGAGGTCGGGCGGGTTCTTCGCGAACGCGTCGCGCCACCGGAGTCGGTACTCCTCGCGGTGGCGGCCGCCGTCCCAGTGGGGGAGCAGCGCGACGAGCCGGCTGCGCACGTCCTTGCGCGCCGCGCGATCGCCCGGCTTGGTGAGCAGCGTCAGCGCCTTCTCGAGGTCGGCGGCCGCCGCCGCGAAGTTGCGCTCGCGCTCGTAGATCTGCGAGCGGCCGCGGTAGAGCGCCGGGTCGTTGCCGTCGATCGCGATCGCCTTGGCGTACTCGCCGAGGCCCTCGTCGGGGCTGTCGTGCTCGGCGAGGACGTCGCCGAGCTTCGCGTACGCGGCCGGCGTGTGCGGGTTGGCGATCTGCCTCCAGGTCGCCATCGCCTTGGGCTTGTCGCCGCGCTGGTAGTACTGCTCGCCGAGCGTGATCAGGTTCGACGGGTCGCTGGGATCGAGCTTGGCGACCCGCGCGAGCGCGGCCAGCGCCAGCTCGTCCTCGCCCCAGCGCAGGTACGTGTCCGCGATCGACGACTGCACGCCGGGGTCGCTGCCGAAGCGGCCCTCCATGTGCTTCAGCAGCTCGACCGCGCGCTTGCCGTCGCCCAGGCGGCGGTAGCGCTCGGCCAGCTCGAGCTGGAAGCTCGCCTCGCCGGGCGCCTCGCGCACGACCGCCTCGTAGCGGGCGATCGCCTCCTTGTCGCGGCCGACCGACTCGAGGAGCTGGATCAGGCGGCGCTGGGTGTCGAGCTCGTACGGCGCCTTGGCGACCGCCTTCTCGTAGGCGGAGACGGCGGCGTCCTGCTGGCCGGTCTCCTCGTAGAGGTGGGCGAGGGTGTCCCACTCGAAGTGGCCGCGGCGCGCGACGGGCCACTCCTTCTCGAGCTCGGCGAGGAGCGCCGGCAAGGTCTGCCGGCGGCGATGGATGTCGACGATGCGCGCGGTCAGCTCGTTCTCGAGGTAGTAGCCCCTGGGGACGAGCTTGATCGCGCGGCGGTAGGTCTCGATCGCGGTGTCGACGTCGCCCTTGTCCTCCTGGGCCTGGCCGATGCGGGCGATCGCCTCGACGCGGCGGGACGGATCGGTGCCGAGCCGCTTCTCGGCGTCCTGGAAGACGGCGATCGCCTCGTCGTGGAGGCCGGCCTGGGCGAGCGCGTCGCCCAGCTCGAGGCGCAGGGCGACGTTGGTCGGATCGAGGGCGATGTACTGCTCGAACGTCTTGCGCGCGCCGGCGATGTCCTTGGCGGCGAGCGCGAGGTCGGCGAGCGCCCGCAGCGCCTTCATGCGGACGGGGCGCGGCGCGTCGTCGGCGGCGGCGCGGGTGAAGGCGGCGCGCGCGGGATCGGGCTGGCCGGCGCTGCGGTAGAGGGCGCCCAGCTCGACGGCGACCTGCGGGTCCGACTTCTGCTTGTCGGCGGCCTCGAAGCGGGTGAGCGCGGTGGCGCTGTCGCCGGCGGCGAGCGCGAGGCGGCCGACGACGACCAGCGTCGACCAGTCGTCCGGAGACTTCGCCAGCTTCGCGTCGTACTCCTGGCGGAGGAGGTCGACGGTGCGGTAGCGCCGGTACATGCCGAGCAGCTTGGCGAGCGCGTCGGCGTCGTTCGGGTTGCGGGCGAGCAGGCCCTCGAGCCGCGCGATGACGCCCTTGTCGAACGGGTCGCGGGTGACCGACCAGTCGTCGGCGGGGCCGGCGTGGGCCGCGGCGGCGGGGCCGAGCGCGGCGGCGAGGACGAGGGCGGCGAGGCCGCGGCGCGAGGGGGTACGGGCCATGGTCGCGCGGCGGCGGCCGCGCAGGTCGGACTATAGCGCGGCGGCGCGGGCGAGGCCGGCGCGGTCGCCGCCGCGGCCGACGACGGGGCGCCGGCGGCCGCGAGCCGATTTCAAGCGGCCGCGCGCTGTTCAGGCGACGGCGAGGGTGCTCGCGCGCTCGGGGCGGATGCGGGCGAGCAGGCCGCCGAGGTGCGTGCGGCGGCTCTCGACGCAGAAGTCGCGGAGCATGCGCGCGTGCAGGCGGGCCATCGTCACGAAGCGGACGCCGAGGCCGGAGGCGAGCTCGTCGACCTCGCGGTAGCAGACCTCGCCCGCGCACCAGATGGTGTCGTCGGTGCCGGGCAGGGCGAGCTCGAGGACGACCGGCGTGCCCGGCGCGGGCGCGAGCGCGTTGGTCGTGTGCAGGCGGATGCCGCTGTCGGACAGGTCGGCGGCGAGCGCGCGCACCGGCCGCTCGTGGATGAACGAGCTGAGCAGGCTCTGGAACGGGATGCGGTAGCCGATGCGGCGGTCGCGGCGGGTCATGATGGCTCCTGGTCCCTTGGTCTGGGGCGTCGGTCGTTTCGGTCGTCTCGGTCGTCTCGGTCGTCTCGGGGGTCTCGTGTCTCGGGTCTCGGTCGTCTCGGGTTTCGGTCGTCTCGGTCGTCTCGGGTCTCGGCCGTCTCGGGTCCCGGGCGTCTCGGGTCTCGGGGGTCTCG
>DASZXE010000067.1:0-5021 GCA_035546475.1 Kofleriaceae bacterium | reverse complement strand
AGCTCGTGCCGCTGGCGCCGCGGGTGGTCGCCGTGCGCCGGCTGGGCGGCGCCGCCGAGCGCGCGCTGGCGGCCCTGGCCGCGCTCGACAAGGCGGGCACGCTGGCGGCCGAGCCGCGCGAGGGCTACGACCAGCTCGTCGCGATCCTGCGCCGGTTCTGGAGCGAGCAGTTCGGCGTCGGCGTCCGCGACCGCACCTCGGGCGAGCTGGTGAAGGCGCTCGGCAAGACTGCGATGCCGCCGCCGGCGCTCGCGGCGAGCGCGCGCTGGCTCGAGCGCTGCGACCTGGTGAAGTACGCGGCGGTCGAGCCGGACGACGCGCGCCGCGCCACCGACCTGCAGGGGGCGCGCGAGCTGGTCTACGCGGCGGTGTCGGCGATCGCGCCGCCTCCGGGATCGGGTGCTGCGGCGGGCGCGGCCACGGCTGCAGGTGCGGCGCCGGCGGGCGGCGCGGCCCGCCGACCGGAGGCGCCGCCGTGAAGATCCGGACCAGGCGGATCGCCTTCGCGTGGCTCCTGCTCGTCGTGGTCGCCGCGCCGATCGCGTGGGGCATCAAGGTCTACCTCGAGGACGCCGAGCGCCGGCAGGAGCTCGACTGGCACCGCCCGTGGGCGAAGTGGCTCGCGCTCGCCGGCCTCCTGGTCGCGTGGGTGCAGTTCCACCTGCGCGCGCAGCGGGGCGCCACGCTCGGCTTCACCCGCGTCGCCGCGATGAAGCAGGCGCGCGGCGACGTCGTCGCCTACCTCGCGTTCCTGCCGGCGGTGCTGCGCATCGTCGCGATCGGCGCGATCGCGATCGGGCTGGCGCGCCCGCAGACGTACCGCACCGTCACCTACGAGCAGGACTCGATCGACATCATGATCGTCCTCGACCTGTCGAAGTCGATGGAGGACACCGACATGCGGCGCGACCGGCTCGACGCCGCGCAGCGGGTCGTCCGCCGCTTCGTCGCCGGCCGCAAGGGCGATCGCGTCGGCCTCGTCGTCTTCGCCCAGCGCGCGATGCTGCAGTGCCCGCTGACCACCGACATGCACGTCGTCGATCGGGTCGTCGCCGACCTGGCGATCGGCGACGTGCCGGAGCTCGGCACCGCGATCGGCGACGGGCTCGGCATGGCGCTCGCGTACCTGCGGCGCTCCGACGCGAAGTCGAAGGTCGTCGTGCTCCTGTCCGACGGCGACAACAACGTGTCGACGCAGATGACGCCGCAGCAGGCGGCGCAGGCGGCCCACGACCTGAGCGTGCAGGTCTTCACCGTGCTGGTCGGCACCGAGGGCAGCGTGTTCGGCAACGCGGTCGATCCGTCGACGTTGCGCAGCATCGCGAGCGTCACCGGCGGCCAGTTCTTCGAGGCGAAGGACACCCAGGCGCTGTCGGCCAGCTTCGACGCGGTCCGCGAGCGGCTCGAGAAGAACCGGCGCAAGCACACCGAGCGCAAGAAGGACAAGGAGCTGTTCGTGCCGCTGGTCGGGCTCGCGTTCGGGCTGCTCGTCCTCGAGCTGGCGCTGTCGGCGACCCGGTTCCGGAGGTTCCCGTGATCGACTGGCTCGATCGGGTCCGGTTCGCGACCTGGTGGATGGTCGTGGTGGCCGGCCTGGCGCCGCTCGGGGTGGTGGCGGTGGCGTGGGGCGATCGCGCGCGCCGGCGGTCGCTGATGGCGCGGCTCGGCGACGTCGCGGTCGTGCAGCGGATGATGGCGTCGGTGTCTCCGACGCGCCGGCTGATCAAGCGGGCGCTGCTGGCGGCGGCGGTGGCGCTGATCGCGCTGGCGGCGGCGCGGCCGCAGACGCCGGGCACCGCCGAGCGGAGCGGCCACGGGCTCGATCTCGTCATCGCGCTCGACGCGTCGAAGTCGATGATGGTCGACGACGTCGGCGGCACCCGGCTTGCGCGGGCGCGGTCGATGATCAAGGCGCTGCTGGGCAAGCTCGACGGCGACCGGATCGCGTCGGTGGTGTTCGCCGGCGCGCCGGCCCACTTCCCGCTGACCGAGGACGAGGACGTCGCGCTGTCGTTCCTGACCGACATCGGGCCGATGGACCTCCCGCCCGGCTCGGACCTGGCGGGCGCGATCCGGTCGGCGCTCTGCATCCTGCGCCCCGACGAGCAGGACGTCTGGAGCGGCGAGTGCACGAAGGTCGGCGGCCAGGGCCACGGCGGCGATCCGCTGCCCGGCGAGGCCGACGAAGGGGTCGGCGTGATGCGGGCGCAGCGCGCGCTCGAGGATCGCGGCAAGGTGGTGCTGGTGCTCACCGACGGCGCCGCGGGGCTCCAGCGGGCGGGCGGGCGCGTCGATCTCGAGCCGGTCGAGCAGGTGCGGCGCGCGGTCGGGCTCGGCGTGACGGTGCTCCTGGTCGGCGTCGGCACCGAGACGGGCGGCCTGGTGCCGGAGCTCGACGACGACGGGCGGCCGCACGGCCAGAAGCTCGGCCCCGACGGGCGGCCGGTGCTGTCGAAGCTCGATCGCGACTCGCTCGGGCTGCTCGCCGAGGCGGCGGGCGGCACCGGTGGCCACTACTTCGAGCTCGGCGCCGGCGGCGATCCGGATCCGGGGCCGCTGGTGAGCGCGCTGGCGCGGGTGAAGCGCGGCGGGCTCGAGAGCAGCGAGGACCGGGTGATGATCGAGCACTACCCGGGCTTCCTGTTCGCGGGCTTCATGCTGCTCGTGATCGAGGCGTGCATCGGGACCCGGCGGCGGGTCGCGAACCCGGAGGGCTGACGCCGGTGCGCGGGCGCGGGCGCGATCGCTGTGGCATGCTCGACGGTATGAGGCGGTGGCCGCTCGTGCTCCTGCTGGTGCCGCTCGGTGGCTGGGAGCCGCTGTGGCGGCACGACCCCGACGTCGAGGCGGGCAACGAGGCGTACGCGGAGCAGCGCTACGACGACGCGGTGAAGGCGTACGACCAGGCGAAGGACAGCGGCGTCGATCCGGCTGGCCTCGCGTACGATCGCGGCACGGCGCTGGTCGCGAAGGCGGCGGCGATGCCCGACGGCCTCGACCGCGACGCGACGTACGCCGACGCGATGAAGGACCTCGCGCGGGCGGCGGCCGGGCCGGACCTGAAGCTGCGGGCGAAGGCGCACTTCAACCGGGGCAACGTGCTGATGAAGCAGCACAAGCTCGACGAGGCGATCGAGGCGTACAAGGACTCGCTGCGCGCGGACGGCAAGCTCGTCGTCGCGCGGACGAACCTCGAGCTGGCGCTGCGGCAGCGCGAGCGCGAGCAGCGCCAGCAGCAGCAGGCGCGCGGCGGTCAGCAGGGGCAGCAAGGTCAGCAGGGCCAGCAAGGGCAGCAGGGCCAGGGGCAGCAAGGGCAGCAGGGTCAGCAAGGCCAGCAGGGCCAGAGCCAGGGGCAGTCGCAGGGCGACGGCCAGGCGCAGAGCCAGGAGCAGAACGGCGGGCAGCCGCAGCAGGGGCAGCCGCAGCAGGGCGATCAGGGTGGGCAGCCGCAGCCGCAGCAAGGCAGCGGTGGCGGCTCGGGCGATCCGCAGGCGCAGGACTCGCAGGGCGCGGGCGGCGGCTCGGACGACCCGCAGCAGGCCGCGGGCAGCGCGCAGCAGGACCCGCAGCAGCAGCGGCGGGGCAACCCGTCCGACGACGATGATCAGCAGACGCCGGACACGCCGATGGGCGACAAGCTCGACGCGCTCGAGCACGACTCGCGCGACCAGCGGCGCGAGCAGATCCGCCGGCGCACCGGCGACGTCCAGCTCGACAGCGTCGAGGACTGGTAGCCGGCGGCGCACGCGGACGTCGGACGTCGGTCGCCGTCCCGGCCCACGTCGACGCGGGCCGCGGCCAGGCGCGGGGCCGCGCCGCGCGGCTTGCTACAGCGCGACCGGCAGGCGGACCGAGAAGGTCGCGCCCTGGCCAGGCTCGCTGGTCACCCAGATCGAGCCGCCGTGGCGGCGGACGATCTCGCGGCAGACGTAGAGGCCGAGGCCGAGGCCGCCGCGGGTCGCCGCGCCGGCGCCTTGCGTGAACTTCTCGAACAGGTGGGCCTGCAGCTCCGCCGACAGCCCGGGGCCGCGGTCGCGCACGTCGATGCGCACGACCTCGCCGATCTCGTCGCCGGCGGGCGTCGGGATCCACGCGCGCGGATCGGCGGCGGGGATCGGCGGCGCCATCGGATCGCCGGCGGTGACCGTCTCGCGGCGCGCGGTGATGTCGATCCGCTCGCCGTCGGGCGAGAACTTGATCGCGTTGCCGAGCAGGTTGCCGATCACCTGCGCGAGCCGGTCGGAGTTGCCCTGCGCCGGCGCCAGCGGATCGGCGACGGCGATCTGCAGGTCGAGGCGGCGCTCGGCGAGCTGGCGGCTGAAGTTGTCGGCGACGTCGTGGATCAGCGCGCCGACGTCGACGGGGCCGCGCGGCCAGTCGACGTGGCCGGCCTCGTGGCGCGCCAGCTCGAAGACGTTGTCGACCAGCCGGCGCAGGCGCTCGGCCTCGTGGTGGACGCGCCCGAGCCGCGTTGCCGCCGGCAGCCCGGTCGGCGGGACGCCGCCGTCGGCGGTCAGCTCCGAGTAGCCGAGGATGCCGGCCAGCGGGTTGCGGATCTCGTGGGCGAGGATCGACATCAGCTCGGAGTTGCGGCGCGCGTCGGCGAGCAGGAGCCCGTGCTCGAGCGCGGCGGTGAGCGGCGCCGCGATTCGCTCGAGCCCGGTGCCGTCGAGCGGCGGCGCGTCGAGGTCGGCGCCGCTCGAGTCGGCGTAGACGATGCCGATGAGCCGCCCGCGCGCCCGCAGCGGGGCCGCGAAGACGCGCCGCAGGCCGAGCGCGACCACGCTCGACACCTCGCGCAGGTCCTCGTCGAGGATCGCGTCGGCGACCGCGATCGCCTGGCCGCTCGCCGCCACCCGGCGGACGATCGTGCCGGAGACGTCGGCGTCGCCGCGCTCGAACCGGCGGGCGCCCGGCCGCAGCCGCCGCGCGCGCACCTGCGGGCGGCCCTGGCCGTCGAGGACGAGGACGAAGCCGCGGTCGCAGCCGGCCGCGCGCAGGACGGCGTCGAGGCCGAGCTC
>DASZXE010000066.1:0-12628 GCA_035546475.1 Kofleriaceae bacterium | reverse complement strand
ACCGCGCGAGCGCGCCGGCGTGATAGGGAGTGCACGCGGCGAGCGCGAGCGCGAGGCCCGCGCCCACCGACGACCGCAACGGGAGGGACGGCATGGCGCGTTCTCCAGCAAACCGCTTGCCGCCGCGCGCCGACGGATCGGCCACGCGATTCCGGCGGCTTGCAAGCGCGCGCCTCGCGTCGGTGTCGCAAGCCGACCACACCGTCCTGAAGAAACCGCAGCGGCGCTGCGTCCAAGCCGATCGGCGCCAGCGGAACCACCGCGGCCCGAGCCAGTGCTTCAGCGCGACGCGCGCGCCGCCGCTCTCGACGACGATCCGCCGGCCCCCGAGCGCGACCGCGCGCGCGGCTTCTTCTTCGGCGCCGGCGGCTCCGCGCGGTACGCGACCGCCTCGCGGTTCTCGACGCGCACGACCAGCCGCAGCCCCGACCAGACCTCGTCGATCGCGCAGACCTTGTTGTCGACGAGGCCGCCGGCCAGCCCGACCCGCCGCACGACGTCCTCGGTGATGTCGGTCGGCCGCCGCGACGACTTCTTCGGCCAGGCGACCCACAGCCCGCCCTCCGGGTGCAGCCGCGCGAGCACCTTGCTGAAGCGCGCCTCCAGCTCCGCGAGGCGGTCGACGAACAGGACGATCACGTCGAAAGGCGTCGGCCGGAGCTGGTGGAAGATGCGCGCGCCCTCCGGCAGCTCGAGCCGGCCCTCGAACGAGGCGGGCGCCAGGCCGAGCACGGCCACGGCATGGCCGGGCTTGATGCCCAGCTTCCTCGCGAGCGGCGTACCCGAGTACCCGGCCATTGGGGCGGTATCATGCCCGCTCGCCCTCGCGCTGCAATGGGCGTCGCGGCCATTCGCGCGAAACGCTCCGCGTCAACGATGACGATCACGTCGGCGCGCGGGAGTCGCGCCGCCCGGGCCCGCCGGGGGCCCTCGCGGCGCGCCCGAAACTCCATCCGCGCACTTCCTGCGTCGCCCGCGCGCCGCCCGCAAGGATTGCCGTCGCAGCGGCGCAACCGCCGGCTATCTGGAGGAAATCTGGCGGATGATCCCCGTCCCGGGCGCAGGCACGGCGCTTGTAGATGGCGGCTACCATGCCGCTCGCGCGCTGCACCTGGCTGATGGCCGCCCTGGCCATCGGGATCGCGGCGTGCTCGGACCCGCGCGCCCTCCCGCAGGACAGCGGCTGTCCGACGTGGAAGGACGACATCGCCCCCGCGCTCGACGCCGCCTCCTGCACGAGCTGCCACGCCGGCGCCGCGCCGGCCGCCCACTACGCGCTCGACACGTACCTCGGCGCGCTCGGCAAGGGCTCGGACGACACCGCCAACGCGATCGCCGGCGACCCGAGCTCGCTGCTCGTCACCGAGCTCGCCGGCGCCGCCACCGGCCCGCACGCCGGCCAGGCCGCGCTGCACGCGCAGCTCACCCGCTGGGTCGGCTCCTGCAAGCTGGCCTACTTCGACTCGCCGCTCCACCCGGGCGGCATCCTCGATCCGTCGAGCAGCGACTTCCACGGCCAGGAGGTCGAGCGGCGCGGCTGGGACCTGCCCCTGTGCGCGACCTGCCACGGCGCCGACTACGGCGGCACGACGAAGGCGCCGAGCTGCCGGACCTGCCACACGCAGGGGCCGACCGCGTGCGACACCTGCCATCCCGCGAACCCGACGACCGGCGCGCACACCTCGCACCTCGATCGCGGCGTCGCCTGCAGCACCTGTCACGAGGTGCCGGCGAAGTGGGACGACGACGGCCACATCTTCCGCAACGGCGCCGTCGACCCCGCGCCCGCCGAGGTGACGCTGTCCGGCTTCGCCGCGACGACGCTCGACCCCGCCGACCGCACCGGCCCGCCGACCTACGATCCGGCGACCGGCACCTGCTCGCAGGTCTACTGCCACGGCGCCGTGCTGCACGCCGGCGGCGGCACCAACTCGCAGCCGAGCTGGCGCGACGACCCGCCCGGGCCGCCCGCGTGCTCGAGCTGCCACGGCGCCCCGCCGCCGTCGCACGCGCGCAGCGAGTGCGGCCAGTGCCACCCGTCCGGCGATCGCCACCTCGACGGCGCGATCGAGATCGGCGACGGCGGGCCGACGACCGTCACCTGCAGCGGCTGCCACGGCAGCGCGACGTCGCCGGCGCCGCCGCGCGACCTGTCCGGCAACACGCTCACCAGCGCGATCGGCGTCGGCGCCCACCAGGCCCACCTCGTCGGTCCGCACCGCCTGGCGGCGCCGGTGCCGTGCGCGACCTGCCACGTGGTGCCCGCGACGCTGCTCGCCGCCGGCCACCTCGACAGCGCCGCGCCCGCCGAGGTCACCCCGGCGCTCGGCTGGAACCGCGACAGCCAGACCTGCGCGAGCGCGTGGTGCCACGGCCCCGCGCGGCCGGTGTGGACGACCACGGGCGGCGCCTTCTGCGGGAGCTGTCACGACGTGCCGCCGGCGACGCCGGCCCACCAGAGCGGCGGCCCGCTGCCGCTGCCGCTGTCGAGCTGCGTGAACTGCCACCCGTCGACGGTGGACGCGTTCGGGAACATCAAGGTCACCGACGGGCCCAACGGGCCGACGAGCACGCACATGAACGGAGTGGTCGATGCACCCTAACGCGTTCGGCTGGATCGCCCTGTCGGGCGCCGCGCTGTCGGCCCTGGTCCTGCTCTGGTACCTGGCCGCCCGCCCTCCGCTCAACCGCACGACGAAGATCGCGCTGCTGTTCGGGATCGGCGTGTTCCCCATCGCCACCGCCGGCAGCGGCAACTACGCCGGCTTCGAGGCGACCAAGGCGGTCCGCTTCTGCGGCTCCTGCCACGTGATGACGCCGTACAAGAACGACGCGATGGACCCCAAGTCCAACTCGCTCGCGGCGATCCACACGCGCACCGCGGAGTTCGGCGAGGAGAGCTGCTACACGTGCCACGCCGACTACGGGATGTTCGGCACCATCAAGACGAAGATGGGCGGGATGGGGCACGTCTATCAGTACCTGTTCCATTTCCGCAGCCTGTCGCTCGAGGAGGCGATCCCGAAGATCCACCTGAAGGCGCCCTTCAAGAGCTCGACCTGCATGCGCTGTCACACGACGAACGCGCCGGGCTGGGCCGCGGTCGGCGATCACGCCGGCCTCGTCGACGAGCTGCGGAGCGGCAAGGTCGGCTGCGTCGGTGAGGGGTGCCATGGCCCGGCGCACCCGTGGAGCAAGCCGCGGCCGTGGGTCGGCCCCGGCCCGCAGCCCGCCTCGTCGGAGGAGGAGTCGCCGTGAACCTCCACCTGCAGATTCCCGGTCCGCGCTGGCACACGCTGATGCTGCGCGCGGCCGCGGTGCTGACGCTGCTCGCGCTGGCGCTGATGTGCTGGTCGGTGCTCATCCCGACGCCGTTGCCGGTGCTGGTCGCGATGTCGGGCGGCCAGGTGTTCGGCACGCTCGCGTTCGCGATGTACATCCTCGTCGTCGTCGCCGACCTGCGGCGGCAGTACGTGCGCCGCAAGGAGATCGAGCGGTCGCAGAAGATCCCGGTGGTCTCGGAGACGGGCACGGGCACGGGCACGGGCACGGAAGAGAACGCGAAGGACGTGGTGTCGTGACCCGGGTCCCCGCGCTCGCGCTCGCGCTCGCCGTCTGCCTCGCCTCGGGGCGGGCGCAGGCCGAGCCGCTGCGCCTGCGCGGTGACGCCCTCGCCAGCGTCGAGTCGCCGGTCGGCCTCCTCGTCCTCGACGGCGAGGGCGGCGTCAAGCGCGACGTGTCGGCGGAGGCGATGGTGTGGCTCGGCGCCGACGGCGACGGCCTCGACGGCGACGCGCTGGTGATGGCGATCATCGCCCGCCGGCACGACGGCCGCGCCGAGCTGCGCGTCGGCCGCTTCGTCACCACCGCCGGCGCGCTGCGCCCGGTCCACGTCGACGGCGCGTCGGCGCGGGTCCGCCTGCCCTACCGGCTCGACGCCGAGGTCTTCAGCGGCCTGTCGGTGATCCCGCGCTTCAACGCCTTCCGCAACGACTGGGTCGCGGGCGGGCGCGTCGGCCGCCGCCTCGGCGACTGGGGCGGCTTCGGCGTCGCGTTCCTGGAGGAGCGCGACCGCGGCGTGCCGTCGACCCGCGAGCTCGGCGTCGACGCGTCGGCGGCGCTCGGCAGGAGCGACCTCGCCGGCCGGGTCGCGCTCGACCTGATCGATCCGGCGCTCGCCGACGTCACGCTCACCGCGCGCCGCAAGGTCGGCCCGGTCCGCGTCGAGCTGTCGGCCGACCACCGGCTCGCCTCGCACCTCATTCCCGCCACCTCGCTCTTCTCCGTGCTCGGCGACGTCGCCTCCGAGCGGGTCGGCGCGGCCCTGCGCTGGCGGGCCGCCCCGCGCCTCGATCTGCTCGCCGACGGCGGCGCCCGCCGCTTCGACGGCGACACCGCCGCCGACGGCCTGGTCCGCGCCACCTTGCGCCTCGACGACGCCGGCAAGGGCGCCCTGTCCGCCGAGCTGCGCCGCACCGGCGCGGTCGAGGGCGGCTGGACCGGCGGCCGCCTCGCCGCCCGCATCCCGTGCGGCCCGCTGACCGCCGCGCTCGAGGCCGAGCTGGTCAAGCCCGACCAGGATCGCGGCCACGGCACGCTGTGGCCGTGGGCGATGACCTCGCTCGGCTGGAGCCGCGGCCTGTGGGACGCGGCCATCGCGGGCGAGGCGTCGTCGACGCCGACCGATCGTTACCGGCTCGACGTGCTGGCCCAGGTCGGCCGTCGCTGGGAGGTCCCGTGACCCGCCGCCGTTCTCTTCGGGTCCTGCTCGCCGCGCTCGCGATCGCCGGGGCGTTCGCCGCCTGCGCGAGCGTCCTCGGCCTGCGCCACGATCGCTCGCCGGCCTTCCCCCACCGCGCGCACGTCGTGCGCGGCATCTCCTGCCCCACCTGCCACCAGGGCATCGCGGAGGCCGGCACCGACGGGCCGCTCCACTTCCCGTCCGACGCCACCTGCACGCAGGCCGGCTGCCACACGCAGCCGCACGACACCCACGCCTGCCTCGGCTGCCACGCGGATCCGGTCGCGGCCGGCGCGGTCCTCGAGGCGCGCGACCACCTCCGCTTCGAGCACAAGCAGCACGTCGACGGCCCCGCCAACGGCAACTGCGCCCGCTGCCACGTCGGCGTCGCGACCGGCGACACGCCGCTCCGTCCGCCGATGGCGGTCTGCTGGGGCTGCCACGAGCACGAGCGCGTCCGCGACGTGCGCGACTGCAACGCCTGCCACCGCAACCTCGAGACGGAGGACTCGCCGCCGGCGTCGCACCTCGTCCACGACGGCGACTTCGCGACCCGCCACGGCGAGCAGGCCTCGTCGGCGGCCGACCTCTGCTCGACCTGCCACCAGCAGAAGTTCTGCGCGCAGTGCCACGGCGTCACCGCGCCGACCATCCCCGCCCGCCTGCGCCCGGCCGATCCGTTCGCGCCGAGCGTGCACCGCCCCGCCTTCATCGCCCGCCACGGCGAGGAGGCGCGGGTCTCGCCCTCCACCTGCACCACCTGCCACCAGCCGTCGACCTGCGGCACCTGCCACCAGGAGCGCGGCGTCTCCGCCGTCGACACCACCGCCGGCAGCCCGCACCCGCCGGGCTGGATCGGCCTCGGCCCCGACGAGAACGAGCACGGCCGCGCCGCGCGCCGCGACCCGGTCTCGTGCGCGAGCTGCCACGGCGGCGCCGGCGAGGCGATGTGCGCCACCTGCCACCGGGTCGGTGGCCCCGGCGGCAATCCGCACCCGGCGGGCTGGACGAGCGACCGGCCGCTGAACGGCCCGCCGTGCTTGCTGTGCCACACGGGGCTCACCCGATGATGTCCGATCGAACCTCCTCTCCGCGGCGGCGTTCGCCGGTCCGCGCGCTCGCGCTCGCCCTCCTCGTCGGCCTCGGCGGCCTCGGCGTCGTCGCGCTCGCGTCGGCGTGCGGCAGCGACGAGGCGCCCGCCAAGGTGCCGTCCGCCTACAAGCAGGTGCGCGAGAGCATCGGCCACAAGATCCACGTCGTCGACGGGGCGATGCCCTGCCGCGACTGCCACGACGTCGCCGAGGGCAAGTTCGACAAGCCGCCGGTCGACCTCTGCAAGAAGTGCCACGACAACGTGCAGCCGACGCTGCACGCGGCCGCCGACCCGGCGGCGCCGGTGCCGGCCTGCCAGGACTGCCACGGCTTCAACGCCGACCCGATGAACAAGCCGACCGCGTGCCTCCGCTGCCACGCGCAGCCGCAGGGCCTGCACGCGGCGGCGATCGGCATCCACGGCGAGGACACCTGCACCGGGTGCCACCGGCCGCACGACACCCCGTCGATGCAGCCGCGCACCTGCACCGACTGCCACAAGCAAGAGGACCACGCGATCCACGGCGATCGCAAGGGCCCGACCGACTGCCTCGAGTGCCACCGCCCGCACGAGCGCGCGCTCGAGGCCGACCGCCAGTGCGCGGCGTGCCACGCGACCCACACCCCGTCGATCGGCGCGGCGGCGATCGTCCCCGGCGCCCACGACGCCTGCACCGGCTGCCACACGCCGCACGTCTTCAAGAAGGAGGCGGTGCGCCCGTGCGTCGAGTGCCACACGTCGACGACCGAGCTGGCCGCCGACAAGCACGGCGCGTGCATCACCTGCCACCAGCCGCACGACGGCGCGCGGCCGCGCGCGTGCACCGACTGCCACAAGGACGAGGTGCAGCACCCGATCCCGAGCGCGGCCGGTCCGTGCGTCGGCTGCCACCAGCCGCACGGCAACGCGCGCGTCGGCCTGGCGGTCGCGTGCACGACCTGCCACCAGCCGGTGCAGCACGGCACCGCGCAGTGCCAGGACTGCCACCAGACCCACCAGGGCAAGCCGGCGATGACGGCGACGCTCTGCGCGCGCTGCCACCAGGACAAGGTCGCGTCGACCGCCGGCACCGGCCACGGCACCTGCGTGAACTGCCACGTGAAGGCCGCGCACGCGCCGACCACGCCGCCGCCGGCCTGCGCGACCTGCCACGCGACGATCGTCGACACGGTCGCGACCGGCCACGCCGCGTGCGCGTCGTGTCACCCGAACGCGCTGCACGCGCCGGGTCGCGCGCCGCTCGCCTGCTCGAGCTGCCACACGGCGGAGGCGTCGACGGCGCCGCCCGGCCACGCGCGCTGCATCAACTGCCACGACCAGCACACGACGAAGCTGCGGCCGACCGCGTCGACCTGCGCGAGCTGCCACCTGCAGCAGTCGCAGACGCCGCACGGCCAGGCGCAGCCGTGCGCGAACTGCCACCGGCCGCACGGCCCGAACGGCACCGCGGCGGCGCCCGGCTGCACGAGCTGTCACCCGGCGGCGGACCGCCCCGGCCTGCACGCCTCGAGCGGTCACGACCAGTGCATCGCCTGCCACGTGCGCGGCCACGACCCGTCGCCCCGCGGCGACCGCGCCACCTGCGCGACCTGCCACAAGGAAGCGAAGGGCACGCCGATCGACCAGCACGAGCCGAAGGCCAGGACGTGCATCGGCTGCCACCCGTTCGGCGACGGCAAGCCCGGCGTGCCGACGACCGCGCCCGGCCTGTCCACCGCACCGCCGCCGTGACCGTTCGCGGCCACGGCCACGAAGCCGTCAACGTCCACGAAGCCGTCAAGTCCACGTCCACCCGGACGTCGACGGCGATGGACCATGAACGTCCACGGCGACGCCGGGAGGTCACTCGAGCCTGGCGTCAACCGGCGGCGCGGGTGATATAGGGCTCGGGTGCCGACCGGGCTCTTGCTGATCAACCTGGGGACGCCGGACGCGCCGACGGCGCCGGCGGTGAGGCGCTACCTGCGCCAGTTCCTCGGCGACCCGCGCGTGCTCGACATGAACCGCGTCGGGCGCACGCTGCTGCTCGAGGGGATCATCCTGCCGTTCCGGCCGCGCAGGAGCGCGCACGCGTACCAGCAGATCTGGGACGCCGAGCGCGGCTCGCCGCTGCTCTTCCACGGCCGCGACCTCGCCCGCGGCGTCGCCGAGCGGCTCGGCCGCGGCTGGGTCGTCGAGCTCGGCATGCGCTACGGCCGGCCGTCGCTCGCGGAGGCGGTCGACCGCCTGATCGCGGCCGACGTGAGCCGCATCGTCGCGCTGCCGCTGTTCCCGCAGTACGCGTCGTCGAGCACCGGCAGCGCGCTCGAGGAGCTGTACCGGAGCTGCGCGAGGCGCACGAACGTGCCGCCGCTGGTGGTCGTGCCGGCGTTCCACGACGATCCCGGCTTCGTCGACGCGTTCGCGGCGGTGGCGGCGCCGCGCCTGGCCGAGCTGGCGCCCGACCACGTCATCCTGTCGTTCCACGGGGTGCCCGAGCGCCACCTGCGCGCCGGCGATCCGACCGGCCGCCACTGCCTGCCCGCGGGCGCGGAGCGCTACGGCGCCTGCTGCGATGCGCTCGGCCCGGCGAACCGGAACTGCTACCGCGCGCAGTGCATGGCGACCGCGCGCGCGCTGACCGCGCGGCTCGGGCTCGATCCGGCGCGTGTAACGACGGCGTTTCAATCGCGGCTGGGCCGCGTGCCGTGGATCCGGCCGTACACCGATCTCGTCATCGCCGACCTGGTCGCGGGCGGCGTCAAGAAGATCGCCGTGCTGTGCCCCGCGTTCGTCGCCGACTGCCTCGAGACGCTGGAGGAGATCGGGATGCGGGCGCGCGACACGGTGGCCGCCGCCGGCGGCGAGCTGACGCTCGTGCCCTCGCTCAACGCGAGCGACCGATGGATCGAGGCGGTCGCCGACCTCGCGCGCGCGGCCGCGCCGCCGCCCGCGCTGCCCGCCGGCGCCTGACGCCCCGAGCGCAGCTCGGGCCGGGGGTGTTCTGTGTGGAGATCGGTCCCGAGGTCCTCCTCGGGCCCGATCGATCGACGAGAGGGTTGGCATTCTGGCCAACCCTCTCAGCCGGCGGAGCTGAAGCGCCTCCAGGCGGTCGGGCCGCGCCGGCCGAGGATCCGCGACGATCGACGCGACGCGCTCCGCGAGCGTGTACCTGGCTGCGAACCGTTCGCGCGGCCGTCCCTCGCGCGCCGTTCGCGATCGCTGAAGCGACGCGCGTTCGGCGCGGGCGCAGCGCCGGATTCCTCATCCGGTGAGCCGGGATGCGCTGTATGCCGCGCTTGATGCGATCTCCGCGCGTTCGGGTGTCGCACCGAAGGAGCCTCCTGGCGCGCTGCGCCATCGACTCAAGCCGACGATTGTATTGGCTTATATACTGTTCAGTGGAGGGGGTGCGACAGTCGCCGCTGTCGCAAGAATGTGGCGCAAACGGTGGAAACTTGCCTGGAGTCTCGATACACACTCACCATCATCGCGCCGCCCCCTGGGGGACGACGCGTCCGTTGGGCGCCCTCCCATCAAACCGGCAACCAAAGGATCGAGACTCACATGAGATTGCCCATCCTGCGCAGCATGTTGAACGTTGCCCTCGCCGGAGGCGTGGGCGGCGCGGTCGCGCTCCTCAGCCCTGGCGGCGTGAAGCCCGCGCAGGCGAACGTCGAGATCGGCATCACCGCCGGTCTCCACACGTTCAGCATCAACAACGAGCTCGGCGTCGCCGACACCCCCGCGGCCACGTCGTTGCGCAACACGGCGATCTTCGGGATCCGCATCGGCTACATGTTCAACGACATGCTCGGCATCGAGGCCGAGGGTGGCGTGCTGCCGACCGAGGATCGCAACCTCGTCTACGACGTGTGGGTCGGCACCGGCCGAGGCCACGTCATCGCGCAGTTCCGGGCCGACAAGCCCGAGAACAAGCTGGTGCCGTTCGCGCTCATCGGCGCCGGCGCCCTCTTCGTCGCCAAGAGCGACAAGGAGGAGCGCATCTACAAGGACACCGACTTCTACCCGTACATCGGCATCGGCGCCAAGTACCGGGTCGACAACGGCTGGGGCCTCCGCGGCGACGCCCGCGCGCTGTTCCCGCCGAGCAGCAAGAACGACGGGCTCGCGCTCGATAGCGAGTTCCTCGTCTCGGTCTACAAGGAGTTCGGCCGCAAGGAGAAGGTGGAGGAGGAGCCCCCGCCCCCGCCGCCGCCGGTCGACGAGGATCCGGACAAGGACGGCATCTCGGGCTCGGCGGACCAGTGCCCGAACGACCCCGAGGACGCCGACGGCTTCCAGGACACCGACGGTTGCCCGGACGGCGACAACGACGGTGACGGCATCGCCGACGCGCAGGACCAGTGCCCGAACGACGCCGAGGACGTCGACCAGTACAAGGACGACGACGGTTGCCCGGATCCGGACAACGACAACGACGGCGTGGCCGACAAGCAGGACCAGTGCCCGAACGACGCCGAGGACAAGGACGGCTTCCAGGACGAGGACGGCTGCCCGGATCCGGACAACGACGGTGACGGCGTGCCGGACGCGCAGGACCAGTGCCAGGACAAGGCGGAGACCAAGAACGGCTTCCAGGACGGCGACGGCTGCCCGGACGAGCTGCCGCCGGCCGTGAAGAAGTACTCGGGCACGGTCAAGGGCATCAACTTCGCCAGCGGCAAGGCGACGATCCTCAAGACCTCGAACAAGGTGCTCGACGGCGCGGTCAAGGTGCTGACCGACTACCCGGACCTCAAGATCGAGATCCAGGGCCACACCGACGACGTCGGTGACGACCAGAAGAACATGGACCTGTCGGACGCCCGCGCGGCCGCGGTCCGCTCGTACTTCCTGTCGAAGGGCATCGCCGAGGACCGGATCACCAGCAAGGGCTACGGCGAGACGGTGCCGGCGGTTCCGTACACCGACCCCGCGACCCAGAAGCCGCTCAAGGGCGCCAAGCTGAACGCCGCGCGCGCGGCCAACCGCCGCGTGGAGTTCAAGCTGATCTCCCCGCTGACGGAGGGCGACAGCGCGACGACGCCTTCGGCTCCGGCTCCCGCGCCGGCTCCGGCTCCGGCTCCGGCCCCGGCTGCCACCCCGTGAACCTGGGCTGAGCCCAGGCGGGCGGCACCCGCCCTGATGTGACGCGAGGCCCGGCTGACCGCCGGGCTTCGCTGCGTTTCGGCACCGACCTTTGCTTGGTCGGTGGGTCGCGGCGCGTGCGTGCGAGCGGCGCGCGCCGCGACCGGGGCGATCAGCAGCTCTGCTCGATCTCGCACTGCGGGACCGGCATCGAGTCGGCGACCGACGTTGCCGGGGCCTTCACGGTCGCCGGCCTGGCGATCGGCGTCGCCTCCGCCGTGGCGGCGGCGGCGTGCAGCGCGCCGACCGAGAGGCCGACGCCGAGGGCGAGCATGACCGAGAAGGTCAGGTCGCGCAGGCGGCTCGAGCGCTGGCGGGCGATGACGTTGTCGAGGCTGGCGGTGCTGGTGGTCATGGCGTGTCTCCTGTCGGCGCGCTGTGGCTTCCGTCTTCGCGCACCTGCTGATCGGATGCGTGACGTTGGCTGGCGGCTGACGAGCAGCGGACATTTCACGAAGCGGGCCAGCACCGGCGCGGCGCGCGCGGTCCGAGCAGCGCCAGCGCGACGAGCGCAACCATGCGATCGCGCTTCGATCGGTGCGCTGGCCGCGACTCTCTCGACGAGGTTCGAGCGCGATCGGCCCCTGCCCTGCGACGCCGCAGCCGGTCGCAGGCGTCGCATCCGACGTGTGCGTGCCCGTGGTCGGCGAGGCGAGCGCACCGCTCATCCGTCCCGCCGGCCGACGCGTTCGCGCGGCGCCCAGCGTCGCTCGACGCCGAGGCGGCGCGCAGCGTCGATGCCTCCGTCGCGCCCGTGCTGCGCCGGCTGCGCCGCCGAGCGGTCCGCAGCGTCGATGGCTCCGTCGCGCTCGTGCTGCGCCGACAGCGCCGCCGAGCGATCCGCAGCGTGGAGGAGCCGTCGCGGCGTGCTGCGCCGGCTGCGCCGCCGAGCGGTCCGCAGCGCGGAGGATCCGTCGCGGCGTGCTGCGCCGGCTGCGCCGCCGATCCGTCGCGCAGCTCGATGACCGTCGCGCCCGTGCTGCGCCGACAGCGCCGCCGATCCGTCTGCAGCGTGGAGGATCCGTCGCGGCGTGCTGCGCCGGCCGCGCCGCCGATCAGTCGCGCAGCGCGATGACCGTCACGCCGTCGCCGCCCTCGGACGGCTCGCCGGGGCGCGCGAGCTTCACGGCCGGGTGACCGCCCGCGAGGCGTTCGCGGATCGCCGCGCGCAGGGCGCCGGTGCCGTGGCCGTGGACGACGAAGACGGCGTCGTGGCCGAGCAGCATCGACTCGTCGAGGAAGCGCTCGACGTTGGCGACCGCCTCGTCGACGCGCTGGCCGCGGACGTCGAGCGTCGTGCTCGGCGTGCGGCCCGGCGCGCGGCCGGCGGCGTTGCCGTCGACCAGCGCGACGTCGCCGGAGGTGGCGGACGAAGTGGCGGACGAGGTGGCGGCGCTGCCGTCGCCGCGGCCGTGGTCGCGGCCGTCCTCGTTGCGGCCGGGGCCGCCGGGGCCGCCGGGGCCGTGCCGCCGCCGTCCGCGATCCGGACGGTCCGGCCCGTCGAGGCGATCCGGCCGGTCCAGGCGATCGAGCGGCTCGTCGGCGAGGCCGGCCGCGCGGCGCGCGCTGCGGTGGCTGTCGATCAGGATGTCGCCGACGTCGACCGTCATGTGCATGCCGCCGAGCCGCACGACCGCCTTGCCGCGCTCGGGCGCGGTCGCCAG
>DASZXE010000065.1:0-2004 GCA_035546475.1 Kofleriaceae bacterium | reverse complement strand
ACCCCGGCGACGCCACCGCCGGCGCCGGCGGCTCCTCGAGCGTCGACGGCGCCGGCCGCGCCCCCGACGAGCAAGCCGTCCACGCGCAGGCCGCGAGCGCCACCAGCCGCATCGGGTCGAGCATGGACCGCCGCCCCGGTCACCGCCACGCCTTCGCACGTCCGCGCGTCCGCTCCCGGCGCGGCCGGCGCCGCCCGGTCTACAATCGAGCCGATGGCGACCCAGCTTGCTGCGGTCCCAGAGGGGAACCCACCGCCATGACGAGGTCGTTCGAGCTCAAGCTGATCACGCGCGACGGCATCCCGCAGGCGCTCGAGAAGGCCGAGCGCTACCGGCTGCTCAACGATCCCGCGCAGGCCGAGAGCATCTGCCGCGACATCCTCGCCGTCGACGCCGACCACCAGGACACCCTGCGGACGCTGGTGCTGGCGCTGACCGACCAGTTCACGAGCGGCCACGCCCACGCCGGCGCGCAGGCCGCGCGCGAGCTCGTGCGCCGGCTCCGCGACGAGTACGACCGCGCCTACTACACCGGCATCGTCCTCGAGCGGGAGGCGCGCGCCTTCCTGTCGCGGCCCGGCGCGGTGCCGTCCGCCGCCTACGACGGCTTCCGCGCCGCGATGGACTGGTACGAGCAGGCCGAGCACCTCCGCCCGCCCGGCTCGGTCGACGCCCTCCTGCGCTGGAACTCCTGCGTCCGCACCATCACCGCCGAGCACCTCGAGCCGTCGGCCGCGCCGGGCGACGAGCGCGAACAGCCGCTCGAGTAGCGAGAGGGTCGGCCAGCGCCGACCCGCCCGTCGATCGATCGGCCTCGGAGGAACCGCGCGCCCGATCGCGGTCCGCGCAACCCGCGCCGGGCTCCGCCCGGAGCCTCAACGCTCCGGGTGCTCGCGGGCGTCGGCGGCGAGGTCGAGGAAGGTGTAGCGGTCGCGGAGGCAGCGGGCCCAGGCGAGGGCGTCGGTGAAGGCCGGGGCGGCCCAGCCGAGCTGCGACGGCTGCGTGGCGGCGCCGGCGGCGGCGAGGACCGAGGTCAGGCGCGCGGCGGGGAGCGAGAGGGCGGCGACGCGGGCGCGCAGGTCGTCCCAGATCGTCGCGAGGCGGGCGGTGCGCTCCTCGGCGTCGTCGGCGTTCATCAGCTTGGGGGCGACCTCGCGCCAGCAGTCGAGGCCCAGCGCGGCGCCGAAGTGGAGCGTGACGCCGGTGAAGGTGGTGACCGACTCGCGGAGGCGCGGCGGCGTGGCGGCGCGCAGGAGCTCCTCCTGCAGGCGCGCCATCGCGAGGGTGGCGACGCCGACCTGCTCGCCGTGGAGCGGGGCCGCGTCGTCGTCGCGCGGGTGCATGACGTCGAAGTAGTGGCTGACGAGGTGCTCGCCCTGCGACGCGGGGTAGCTGCCGCCGCACAGGGTCATGCCGCAGCCGGACAGGACGAGCGTGCGGGCGAGGCGGCGCATGACGGCGCGATCGCCGGCCACCAGCGCGGCGGCGCCGGCGAACAGCTCGGGCTCGTCGGCGGCGAGCAGCGCGAACGGCGCCGTGCGGTACGGCCGGCCGAGCAGGAGGTGCGCGAGCAGCCAGTCGGTCTGCGCGGTCGCGCGGCACAGGCTGTCGCCGAGGCCGGCGCGGATCATGCGCACCGGCGCGGCGGCGAGGACGCGCGTGTCGAGGAAGACCGCGGTCGGCGCCGCGACGCGGATCGAGCGCTTGAGGCCGCCGGAGGTGATGGACGCGCTCACCGAGGCGAAGCCGTTCATCGACGGCGCGGTGCCGAACGCGACGTGCGGCAGGCCGCCGCGGCGGAACGCGAGCATCTTGCCGAGGTCGGTCAGCGTGCCGGAGCCGACCGAGACGACGAGCTCCGCGGCGAGGTCGGCGCCCGCGAGCAGGCGCAGGACCGTGTCGTCGTCGGCGTGCGGACGGTGGCCGAGGACGATCGACTGCACCGGACCGCGCGAGGCGAGGGCGGCCGCGACGCGCGCGCCCAGGGCGGCCGAGGTGTCGACG
>DASZXE010000064.1:0-15933 GCA_035546475.1 Kofleriaceae bacterium | reverse complement strand
GATCGGCGGCCTGACCACGGCGGTCGTGATCGATCCGCCGGAGGGCGAGGCGTACAGCCTGAACGCGGCGCTCGGCATCGCCGGCGGCTACGTGGTCGGCAACCTCGCGGCGCGGCGGGTGGAGATCTCGGCGCGCCGCCTCCTGCGCGTGAACGCGCTCGCGCTGATCGGCGCCGGCGTGCCGATGCTCCTCTGGCGCGCGACCGACGACTCGGCGGCCATCACCGACGACGGCTCGAACGGCGCGCAGGCGTGGGGCCTGCTCACCACCGCCGGCCTGGTCGGCGGCGCGTACCTCGGCTTCCGCTGGACGCGCGGCATGGATCGCGGCCGCGCGAGCGCCGGGGCCGGCGCCGCGGCCGATCCGGCGGCGCCGGCGGCGGTCTTCCAGCGCGCGCCCGACGGCTCGTGGAACGCGGGCGGCCTCGGCGTCACCCCGGCGAGCCACGGCCGCGGCGCCGCGCTCACGCTCGTCGGCGGGAGCTGGTAGCCGCGCTACGGCTTGCGCGCGCGGAAGACGACCGCGCCGCCGAGCCGCAGCTCCTCGTACTCGGCGAAGCCGAGCCGCGAGACCTGCGCGCGCAGATCGCCCGGGTCGTAGCGGCGGATGCCGGCGATCCGCGCGGCGAGCTTGCCGACCGTCGACGGCGCCTCGGCGAACGTCGACCCGACGTAGATGCCGCCCGGCGTCAGCACGCGCCAGATCTCGCGGAAGACCTGCTCGACGTCGTCGTACGCGTGCAGCGCGCCGGAGTTGTTGACGCCGCCGATCACGCCGTCGGCGAACGGCAGCCGGTGCGCGTCGCCGCGGATGAGGACGATGTTGCCGTAGCCCTTCGCGCGCCGCGCCGCCACCGCGAGCATCGCCCGCGCGATGTCGAGGCCGATGACGAGCGCGCCGGGCGCCGCGGCGGCGAGCGCGCGCGTGAACAGGCCGGGCCCGCACGACAGATCGAGCCACGGCCCGTCGCGGTCGTCGATCGACAGCGCGTGCTTGTGGATGAACAGCTCGCCGGCGAAGCCGCCGACCGCCGCGCCGGCGCCCCGCCCGGCGAGCAGCCGCACGAAGCCCGGGCGCCACACGCCCTCGTACAGCCGCGCCACCAGGTCGCTCTCCATCAGCCGCTGCTCGGTCGACGCCGCGGCCGGCTCGCCGTGCATCGCGACGTCGAGGAGGTCGAGGTAGCCGCGCTCGCGCTCGATCGTCAGCTTGCAGCGCTCGCACACGAGCGCGCGGTGGTCGGTGAACGAGCCGACCGCCGCGCACCGCGGGCAGCGCAGGATCGGCAGCACATGTGGATCCACGTCTCGCTTGTACCAGACCTGATCCGGTGGCCGTGCGGATGGCCGCGCGGGTTTCGGGGCCTGAGATCGGGCACGGGCAGAACGGCTACGACGTCGGCGCGACCTCGATCTGCACGGCGAGCGTGGTCTGGCCCGACGGTGCGAAGACCGTGATGACGTGCGAGCCGGCCAGCCGCGGCGTCAGCGTCATGCGGAAGTTGCCGTGGGTGCCGGCGACGTCGGCGGGGCGGGTGGTGCCGTCCGGTTCGCGGACGGTGAACGCCAGCGTGCCCGCGCGCGCCGGCTCGCCCTCGCCATTCCAGATCTCGAGCGCGACGGTGGCCGCCTTGCCGACCGCCGCCTTCGGCCTCGTCGCCCGCATCGCCCAGCCCCCGTCCAGCACGAGCGCCACCTCCGGCGCGCCTTCCCCCGCCGGCGTCACCGCCGACCCAGCCGCCTCCGTGTCCGTGCCCGTGCCCGTGCCGGTGCCGGTGCCCGTCTCGGTCCCCGTTCCCGTCTCGGTGCCCGTGCCCGCGCCCGTGCCCGTGCCGGTCTCCTTCCCCGCCGTCCCTGTCGCCGTCGCCACCGCCGCCTCACGACCACCCGCGCCGCCGCGGTCCTCGATCGCCACCCCCGCCACCGCCGCCACCGCGATCGCCCCCACCGCCACCGCCGCGCCGAGCGCCCGCCGCCTCCATCGCCCACGCCTCACCGCCGCGCCCGCCTCGGCCTCCGCCGCCGCCCCCGGCGCGATCGAGATCGCCGCGAACGTCGCCGCCGCCGGATCCACCTCGCCCGACCGCTGCCACGCCGCCGACGCCATCCGGTCCAGCTCCTCCGCGAGCGCCCCCGCCGGCCCCGGCCGGTCCTCCGGCTGCTTCGCGAGCAGCCCGCGCACCACCGCCGCCACCTCCGCCGGCACGCCGGCCGGCAACGGCGGCGGCTCGTTGTGCAGGTGCGCGAGCATCACCTCGATCGCGCTGCCGCCGAACGGCACCTGGCCCGCGATCATCCGGTACAGCACCGCGCCGAGCGCGTACAGGTCGGCCCGCCCGTCGAGCTCCTCGCCGCCCGCCTGCTCGGGCGCCATGTAGTGCGGCGTCCCCGCCATCCGGCTCGCGCTGCCGCCCGCCGCCACCGCCGGCGCGCGCGCGATGCCGAAGTCGACGACGACCACGCGATCGCCCGGCCGCAGCATCACGTTCGCCGGCTTGAGGTCGCGGTGGATCACGCCCGCCCGGTGCGCGTGGTCGAGCGCCCGCGCGATCTGCGCGCCGATCGCCAGCGCGCGCGGCACCGGCAGCGGCCCGCGCGCCAGCGCGTCCTCGAGCGTGACGCCTTCGATCCACTCCATCGCGACCCACGCGCGGCCGTCGTCGAGCTCCCCGCTCGCGAAGACCCGCACGATCCCCGGCGCGTCGAGCTGGGCGACGATCCGCGCCTCGCGCCGCGCCCGCGCCACCGCCGCCTCGTCGGCGGCGTGGCTGATCTTCACGGCGACCTTCCTCCGCAGCGACTCCTGGTGGGCCCGCACCACGGTGCCGCTCGCCCCCTCGGCGACCGCCTCCTCGAGGCGGAACCCACCCGGCAGCACCAGGCCGGAGAGCGCCGGGTCGAGCGGGAAGGGGGCAGACATGTCGGTTGGACGGCGGGGAGCCCGACGCATTCGAGCGCGGCGCCCGGCGCGTGAGGGCGGCCACGCGGCCGGGCAAGGTGCCGGGCGGTCCCGTCCGGCGCCGTGATCATCGCACGTTGGCGCGCGTGCGGCTCCCGGCACGGCCGATCGGCCGCGGCTCACGCGGCCGTTGACTCGCGGTCGACCGCCACCGTAGGTTGAACCCGAGGCACGTCCTCCGAGGGCCAGCCACGAGGAGTGGGGACTCGAGCGCAGCGAGGATAGGGGCACCCCCACGACGAAGTGGCCGAGCGCGCGAAGCGCGCGAGCCGGCCCGAGGACACAGAAAGAGGCGCACGATATGTCTGCTCGATCCCCTGGCTCGTTCCTGCGCGGTGCGCTCGTCGCCGCCGCCGTGGCCGCCGCCGCCGGGCTCGCCTGCCGTCCCGGCTTCGACGACAGCCGCGAGTCGGTCGACACCGGCACGTTCGGCGAGACCGTCGTCACCCTGGTCTGCAAGCGCATCGCCTACCTCGACGACCTCGCCGACGGCGGCACCACCGACGTGCGCGGCGACAACGTCCGTGACCTGTGCCGCGCCGGCGGGCCGGCGCCCGACACCGCCTCCGGCTCGCTGCAGGCGCTCGAGGCCACCCGCCCCGAGCTGGTCGCCTCCGTCGACACCATCTTCCCCGACGCCGACCTCGCGTCGCTGCAGGCGTTCCTCACGTCGAACGACTTCCTCGCCGTCACCGACGACGGCACGACCGAGGCGTCGATCGACGCGCTGGTCGCCGCGCTGCGCAGCCTCGCCGGCGACGACGCCGCCATGGCCGCGATGGGCCGCCTCGCCCCGCGCCTCGGCTACCGGCCGAGCGAGCCCGCGCTCGGCACCATGCGCGCCCTCGTCCGCTACCCGCAGCTCAACGATCTCATCCTCCAGCTCACCACCGCGATCACCGAGGGCGGCGGCGCCCACGGCGAGTGGGATCACCTGCTGGCCGCGCTCGGCGCCGCGATGCGCAACGCGCGGCCGCTCGCCAACCAGGCCACGGCCGATCGCCCGCTGCGGGTCGCCCTCGACCTGCTGCTCAAGGAGCGCGCCGAGCTGGCGCCGTCGAACGCGATGCCGCTCACCTCGCGCGACGCGCGCGGCCTCGCCACCGTCGCCGGCAGCGCCGGCTCGATGCCGGCGCCGTTCGTCGACCACAACGCCGACGGCCAGGCCGACACCGACGCCGACGGCCACTTCGTCGACGGCAATGGCGCCCCGATCGACGCGCCCGCGCCGTTCGCGATCCCCGGCGGCGACGGCTGGCCGGCGCGCGACGCCTCCGGCCGCGCCCTCACGCCCGCCGGCCAGCTCGTCTACCGCTACGTCGATCTCGACCGCACCGTCCTCGGCGCGCTCGCCCGCGACGGCCTCAGCCTCTTCGATCCGGTCAAGCAGACCGGCTTCGACCTGCTGCGCGGCGCCTCGGCGATGATGGGCCCGCGCGTCGCGGCGACCCACACGTACGAGGACGGCGAGACGCTCGACTACCGCGGCTACAAGACCGAGGAGCCGCAGGGTGCCGGCATGATCTCCGACGCGCCGCTGCTCGACCTCGCGCAGGGCTTCCTGCAGATGGCGCGCGACCCCGACATCCTCGACGTGACCGCGCTCGCCCGCCGCCTGCTCCAGCAGAACCAGCCCGAGCTCGCGCGGCTCACCGAGGCGATCATCACCGCCGCCCGCAAGGGCGACGACCACCCCGAGGCGCAGATCCTCCCCAACGCCCCGCTGTGGGACGATCTGAACCCGCTGCTCGTGCAGGTGCTGGCCCGGCCGGCGCTGGTCAACGCGCTCATGGCGGCGATGGAGCTGCCGAGCACCGCCCAGCTCGGCGATCGCTTCCGCAAGTACATGACGTACAAGGACCGCTTCGACATCAACCCGCAGACGCAGGCGGTGGTCGGCGCGTTCGCGACGATGGTCGATCGCACCCGGCCCGACTCCGGCTTCGACCGCTCGATCTTCCAGCGCTTCCTCAACCTCATCAACGACTCCAACGGCGCGGTCGCCTGCAACAAGCAGGGCGCGCGCGTCGTCGACCCGTTCCTCGGCATCACCCTCGGCACCTACGATCGCTGCGCGCTGTTCCGGGTCAACAACCTGGCCGTCTTCTACATGCAGTCGATCGCCTACGCGAAGACCGCCAACGGCCTCTACGTCTGCGAGGACGACGGCGGCGCCTTCGACAGCACGACGACCGCGACCACGCCGCAGGGCTGCACCGCCCAGGGCCGGCGGCCGCAGCCGAAGGCGAACTTCAACTACCAGTGGGGCGGCCTCGTCTCCAGCTCGATCGACCTGTTCGGCGGCGACGGCTTCCTCGAGGACACCGTCGGCATCGTCGGCATGCGCACCCACCCGACGCCGCAGGCGCTCGACCGCGTCCTCTTCCTCGATCCGACCCCGAGCTACCTGACCAACATCATCGATCCGCTGGTCGATCGCGACGGCGACTCGTACAAGGCGCAGCACGCCGGCACGCTGCCGGTGCTCGAGGTCGAGGGCTTCTACGACGAGATGCGGCCGATCATCCAGGCGTTCGCCGATCAGGGCCAGGAGCAGCTCCTGGTCGACATCCTGTCGGTGCTGCACAAGCACTGGCCGACCAAGATGTCGATCAACACGCAGAGCGTGAACCCGGCCGGCGCCAACTACGCGTTCGGCTCGGGCGGCCGCACCTGGGAGCCGCTGATCGCCGACGTCCTGCAGGACGGCCAGCTCCTCGGCGCGCTGACCGCGACCGCGCCGACGCTCGACCGCATCGTCGTCAACGGCAAGACGTACCAGGAGATCGTGCGCGCCGCGGCCCGCTTCTTCCTCGAGCCGCAGGCCGGCTTCGTCGACCGCCTCGGCCACACGACGACCACCACGTCCGACGGCCGGACGGTCCCGTTCGAATCGCCCTGGTACATCCTGGCCGACGCCTACCAGCGCAAGAAGGCGCGGCTCGCCGACGCCGGGCCGGAAGGGCAGGCGTGGACCGACTCGACGTCGGAGCTGGTCGACATCTTCATGCGCGGCGTCGCGGTCGGCGGCGCCTGGCGGTTCCGCAACCCGCGCACGGTCGGCGTCGCCCTCGGCCTGCTCGACCTCGTCGACGGCCGGCTGAACGCGCACGTCCCCGACCGCGGCTTCTGGCTGACGACCACGCTGCCGGCGGATCTCGAGGACACGATGACCGGCCCGGTCTTCGCCGGCCTCGCCGACTTCGTGCTCGCGCTGTCGGCCGAGCCGGCGACGCGCGACCAGCTCGTCTCGCTGGTCCGCTACCTCCAGGACGAGGCGAGCGACCGCGACAGCTTCGTGACCGCGCTGACCGGCATCGCCGACACGCTCCAGCTCGCGCTCGACGACCGCGACCTGGTGCCGATCGTCAACGCGCTCGGCGAGATCATCAAGCCGGAGCACGGCTGGGTCGCGGCGCAGCTCGAGCTGGTCAAGCGCGCGCGCGCGGCCGACACCGGCGGCGCGCTCAGCCGGCTCATGGTCCACCTCTACGACGAGCCGCAGCCGGGCGAGAGCGCGGTCGGCGACCTCGTCGACGGGCTGTCCGAGATCCACCGCACGCACCCGTTCGCCGACCTCGGCAAGGACATGACGGCCGAGGACTACCGCAGCGCGCTCACCGGCGTCGCCGACTTCCTGTCCGAGCAGCGCCGCGGCCTGCCGAAGTTCATCGCCATCATCAAGAGCCGGAACCTCTCGCAATGAGCTCATGCACCCGGACCGGCGCCACCGCGCTGGTCGTGACCGTCGCCAGCCTCGCGTGCCTGGGGGCCGACCTCGGCACCGCCGCGGCGGGCGGGATGTACCTGCCGCTGCGCGGCGTGCGCTCGACCGGGCGCGCGGGCGCCTTCATCGCCGGCGTCGACGACGTCTCGGCGCTGTGGACCAACCCGGCCGGCCTCGCGCAGCTCGACGGCGCCAGCGGCCTCGTCGACGCCACCTGGGTCGGCCAGGACGTCACCCACGATCGCATCGACTCGGGCGGCAACCGCGACCCGTCGGTGTCGAACCAGTCGCCGGGGCTGCCGGTGCCGTCGCTCGGCTTCGCCGGCCACGTCGGCGAGCGGCTGGTCCTCGGCGGCGGCGTGTGGGCGCCCTACGCCGCGCTCGGCCGCTACGACGAGGACGGCCCGCAGCGCTACGCCTCGGTCGACCAGTCGCGCTCGATCATCATGACGCTCGGGATCGGCCTCGCGGTCCGCCTCGGCGATCGGGTGCGGCTCGGCGCCACGCTGCAGGACCACGTCACCTCCCTGTCGACGTCGATCATGCTGTCGGGCTGCCCCGGCCAGACCGTCTGCGCGCCGGAGGACCCCGAGTTCGACTCGTTCAACCGGATCGATCAGACGACGATGTTCTCGCCGTCGGGATCGGTCGGCGCGCAGGTCGACCTGGCGCGGCGGGCCACCGTCGGCGTCGCGGTGCAGCTCCCGGTGAAGGTCAGCGGCCACGGCACGCTGCACACCCGGCTGCCGTCGTCCGGCTTCTTCGACGGCGCGTCGATCGAGGGCGACCGCGCCGACGTCGAGCTCGAGCTGCCGATGGCGGTCCGCTTCGGCCTCGAGGTGCGGCCCGGCCGCTGGCGGGTCGAGGCCGCCGGCACCATCGAGCGGTGGAGCGAGCAGGACCAGATCACGATCACGCCGGTCGACGTCCGCATCGTCAACGCGCCCGGCGTGGGCACCTACGAGCTCGGCCCGATGATCATCCCGCGCCACTACCGGGACACGTTCGCCGCCCAGCTCGGCGTCGAGGGCCGGCCGCTGCGCGGCAAGCCGCTGGTCGTGCGGGCGGGCTACCTGTTCGAGACCGGCGCGCCGCCCGACGCGACCCTGTCGGTCAGCACCGTCGACGGCACCAAGCACCTCGGCACCGTCGGCGCCGGCTGGCGCACCGGCCGCTGGTCCATCGATCTCGCGGTCGGCTACGGCGTGATGCCGAAGCGGACCGTCGACCCGGCGGAGGCGGCGGTGCCGCAGCTCAACCCCATCCGCGACGACTCCACCAGCGTCTACGTCAACGCCGGTGACTACCGGGCCTCCTGGCTGCTCGCCGGCCTCGGCGCGACCCGCGCGTTCTAGCTCTCGCTAGTTCGCGGGCCCGCCGGCCGACGTTGGCACCTACGCGGCTCGACGCATCGAGCTGACGTCGGCCCGCAGGCTCGCCTCGATCACCTGGATCAGGGCCGACCGATCGATCGGCTGCTGGCCCAGGTTGGTCGCGACGAGGTCGAGCGTCAGCCCGCCGACGAAGGCGGACCAGACCAGCTCCGCCACCGCGGCCGGATCGGCCTTGCGGTAGGTGTTGCCGGCGATCCCATCGGCGATGGTGCCGGCGAGCTGGTCCTTGATCCGCCCGATGGCGGCGCTGGCCGACTCGACGCCTTCGGCCGAGAGCTGCTTCGCCAGATCGGGTCTGGCGAGCAGTCCGAGGGTGCGAGCACCCTCGACCTCGGCCTTGCTCCAGCTCCAGAGCTGCGCCCACGCCGCCGTGAGGCGGTCGTCGGTGTGCTCTGCCCGGGCAGCAGCGAGCGCGGTCTCCAGGGGCGCCAGCGACTCGGGGAGGAGCGAGACGTAGAGATCTTCCTTGGACTGGAAGTAGAGGTAGATGGCTCCGACGGACATCTCGGCTTGACGCGCGATCTGCTCGATCGACGTGGCCGCGAAGCCACGCTCGGTGAAGATCGGACGCGCCGCGCCCTGGATACGACGGCGCCGAGCTTCGCGCTCTGCGCGCTTGCGATCTTGAGGAGTGGTCATGCAGTAACCATGGTCACGCCAACGCGACGAGTCAACCACCCGTTCGATGGTGACGGGAGTTACGGAAAGCCAAGGGTAATCGCACGGGTAGCCGCGCTATTGAACTTTGTTTATGACGCGTTGGCGCCAGGGTCGGATTGTGTAGGTATGTCGGCGCCTTCGCCGCCCTGAACGCGGCCCATAGATCGCAAGGTCGGCGAGTGCGTCTCCACGAAGCATGAGCCTGCCCACGATCTCGTCCGCACAGACTCGCGCTCACCGACGTCGGACCGGGATCGTCCTCGCCGCCGCGGCGGCCGCGATCGGGGTCTCGGCGGCGATGACGCCGAGGGCGCGGCGGGCTCCCGTGCGGGCGCCGCTCCGGAGCGAGGGGACGGCGCTGCTGACGGCGCGCGCGGGCTCGAGCTACCTGCTCCGCGGCGGCGAGGGCTACGTCGCGATCACGATGAAGGCGCCGGACCTCGCGCTCGCGCGGCGTGCGCCGGCGTCGGTCGCGATCGTGCTCGACACCTCCGGCTCGATGGACGACGAGCACCGGCTCGCCGACGCGAAGGCGGCGGCCGACTCGCTGCTCGATCGCCTCGGCGACGACGACGAGGTCGCGCTCGTCACCTACTCGACGGCGGCGGAGCTGATCCTGCCGCTGTCGCGCGCGACGGGGGACACGAAGGCGAAGGCGCGCGAGGCGATCGCGTCGATGACCGCCAACGGCGGCACCAACATCAGCGGCGGCATCGGCCTCGGCGCCGACGCGCTGGCGGCCGCGCACACGTCGGTGCGGCGGCTCGTGCTCATCAGCGATGGGGAGCCGACCGAGGGCCTCGGCGCGGGGCTCGTCGTCGATCCGCGGCCGCTGGTCGCGTTCGCCGGGCGGCGGGCGGCGGAGGGCACGTCGATCACGACGGTCGGCGTCGGCCTCACGTTCCGCGAGGACATCATGGCCGGCATCGCGAGCGCCGGCCGCGGCAACTACTACTTCGCGGAGCAGGCGTCGGACCTCGAGGACCTGTTCGCGCGCGAGCTCGGCGCGCTCGGCGAGACGGTGGTCACCGGCGGCGACCTCACGCTGCAGCCGGGGCCGGGCGTCGAGCTCGTCGATGCGATCGGCTATCCGCTCGTGCGCGACGCCGACGGCGTGCGCGTGCCGGTGGCCGACCTGCGGCGCGGCGAGCAGCGCAAGGTCGTCGTGCGCGTCCACGTCGACGGCGCGATCGGCAGCGAGGCGCGCCTGGCGGCGAGCTGGCGGTTCCACACGGTCGCCGGCGAGACGGTGGATCAGGTGGCGACCGCGCGGGCGACGGTGACCGGCGACGCGAGCCAGGTCGAGCGCGGGCGCGACCGGGCCGCCGTGCAGCTCATCGAGGAGGCGCGGACGGCGCGCGCGCTCGACGATGCATCGGCGGCGTTCGGCCGGGGCGACAGCGTGGATGCGCGCCGGATCCTCGTCGAGCAGCGGGCGGCGGTGCAGGCGCACGCGGCCGATCTCGATCAGAAGATGGTCGAGGATCTGCAGCAGGCGACCGACCGGGCGGCTCGCGGCTTCGCCGAGGCGCCGGCGGCCAGCGCGCCCGCGGGGCTGCGCGCGATGAAGGACAACAGCGCGGCGGCGTTCGAGCTGGCGCACTGATCCCACGGGCGTGCCGCCTCGCGCCGCGGGCGGGGCCCGCGGGCTGCGCTGGCCCCCCGATGGCGTCGATCCCGTCGGTGGCGTCCGTACCCTCGATGCCGTCGATGCCGTCGATGCCGTCGATGCCGTCGATCCCGTCGGCGCCGTCGATGCCGTCGATCCCGTCGGTGCCGCGGGTCAGGCGAGGGGCGTGAGGTCCACGCGGAGGTCGCGGCTGACCATGACGACGGAGCCGACGGGGACCTCCTCGGCGCCGTCGCCGGGTGGCTTGTCGGCGGCGACGACGAGGACGCCGCGGAAGCCCTCGTCGCGCTGGCCGCGCTCGTTGTTGACGTGCAGCCGCCGCACGTAGACCGGCCCGGCGAGGCGCACGACCGCGAGCGACCGGCTGTTCGACGTCGCCAGGTTGCCGAGGTCGGTGTGGACGCCCTTGCGCACGAGGCCGTTGGCGACCAGCGCCAGCGCCTCGGCGAGCGTCCGCCGCCAGATCGGGCCGGGCAGGTTGGGCTCGTCGAGCAGCCCCTGGTCGTGCAGGAGCGCGAGCGTCACGTGCAAGGTCAGCTCCGCCGTCGTGCGGCCGCGCAGGTTGCGCCGCAGGAACTCCGGGATCCGCTGGGCGATCTCGCGCCACGGCTCGTCGTCGATGAGCGCGAGGCCGTCCTGCGCCAGCATCCAGCGGCGGAAGCGCACCGGCTGGGTGCCGTCGGTGCCGAGCTCGACCGCGTCGTGCGCCGCGTGGCCGATGAGGCAGTCGGAGGTCAGGGCCGCGATCGCCGGGAAGAAGTCGAGCGGCTCCGCCGTGCGGCGCGGCGTGCGCGACAGCAGGATCTCGCCGCCCTGGACGTAGCCGAGCCCCCAGCGCGACACCGGCTGCGGCGTCACCAGCGACGCGCGCAGCGGCGTCAGCGCCTCGGCGAGGCGCTGGGGTTGATTGCACATGCAGGCGAGGATGGTCATGGCCGCGGGCTCCGGGATCGCGCGTGCGATCTCGTCGAAACGGTGGGCCGACGTCGTCGCCGGCTGGGCGAGGACGAAGTGGGCCCCAGTATAAGCCGCGGGCCGTCGGAAACAATGCTCGTCTTCGCGGCGCGATCGCCGCGCCGCGCGTGACGGCTCGCGCCTTCGCCGCGTCCGCCGCCGCTCAGGACGCCGCCGCCGCCGCGGGCACGAAGCGGTCGAGCGCCGCGGTCATCAGCGCGAACGGCCGCGCGCGGTCGACCTCGTTGAACACCTCGTGCAGGAAGCCTTCGAGCAGGTGGACCTCGGCCTTCGGCACGGTGCGCGCGAGCGCGTTCGACACCGCCGGATCGGCGATCGGATCGGCGCCGCCGATCAGCCACAGGGTCGGCACGTCGATCGAGGTCGCGCGGGCGCGCACGTGCGCCTGCGCGTCCATCGACTCGGTGAACCAGCGCGCCGACGCGACCTCGTGGCAGAGGGTGTCGGCGAGGCGCGCCTGCTGCATCGCCTTGTCGGACGTGATGTCCTCCACCCGCAGCCCGTTCTTCTGGGTGAAGCCGGGGAACAGCCGGCTCGCCGCGCGCGCGACCCAGATGCGCGCCTTCGGCACCGCCAGCTTGAGGGCGAGGAACGGCGACGAGATCACCGCGCCGGCGACCGCGGGCCGGCGCCGCTCGTCGGTCAGCGCGCGCAGCGTGATGAGCCCGCCGTTCGAGTGCGCGACCAGCACGACCGGCAGCCCCGGGTGGAGCTCGCGGGCGACCGCGAGCGCCGCGTCGAGGTCGTCGAGGTAGTCGGTGAACGAGCGGATGACGCCGCGCCGGCCGGACGAGCGGCCGTGGCCGCGCAGGTCGAAGCCGACCACGGCCAGGCCGGCGTTCACCAGCACGTGCGCGACCTCGCGGTACCGGCCGATGTGCTCGGCGTAGCCGTGGACCACCACCGCGACCGCGCGCGGCGCCGCGGCCGGCCGGAACAGCTCGACGTACAGCGTCGTGTCGCCGGAGGAGGCGACGGTGCGGGTCTCGTTCGGCTCCAGCGGGCCCGGCGGGGTCATGGCTCCTCATATCACGAGGCCCGGGCGGCCGAACCCGGGCCCCCGAGCGTCCGGCGCGCGGCGGCGCGGGCCCGGGCGCGCCGATCCCGTGACCGTCCCGGCGTTGACACCCGGAGGTCGCCGGCATATTGTGCCCGCCGGTGACTCGCAAGGCATCAAAATCCCTTGTGATTCTGGACGGCGGCCGGCTCGGGGCGCGCCTCTTGACGGCCTGCGGCGTGGTCCTGGCGGCCGGCGTGCTGGGCGGCGCGACCTGCACCGGCGGCGTGAAGGGCGACCCGGCGCGCAGCGACACCCGGCTCCAGCTCGCGAAGGACTACCTGAACAAGAACCAGCTCGAGGCGGCGGAGGCGGAGGCCGACAAGGCGATCGGCTACCAGCCGACCAACGACGAGGCCTACAACGTCCGCGGCCTCATCCACATGCTGCGCAGCCTCGAGGACGAGAAGACGCGCACGATCGATAGCTGCCTGACCGGGCTCGACGCGGAGGCGATGCGCCAGGACCAGGACAAGGAGCTCGCCGCGGCGAAGGCGGACTTCGACAAGGCGACCCGGCTCGCGCCCGACTTCGGCGAGGCCTGGTCGAATCTCGGGGCGGTCGACAACCTGCTCGAGGATCCCGAGCACGCCGAGAAGGCGCTCGACACCGCGCTCTCGAATGCGGGCCGGCTGGTGAACCCGGCGCTGACCCGCGCGCACCTCGGGTGGGCTCACTTCCAGCGGCAGGACTACGTCGGCGCCTTCAAGGAGCTCCGGCAAGCCCTGCAATTCCAGCCAGGTATGTGCGTGGCAACTTATCGGCTCGGACGGGTTTACTTTGCCCGCGAAGAATGGGACAAAGCGGCCGAGCAGTTTCAGGAAGTTAGCGATCAGCCGGCCTGCAAGTCGCAGGAAGCTGCCTCCTACCTCATGAAGACGCGACTCCAGCAGGGATTGTTCGACGAGGCTCGCAACGCGCAGCAGGCGTGCTTGCAGCTTTCGCCTCAGAGCTGTCTGGCCGCCGAGTGCCGCACGACGAGGATCCCCTGATGGATCGGCGCGATCCTTCGCGGGCCGCGGCGGGGCCGGCGGCCCCGGTGTCGACCTCGCCGGCGCGGCCGACGCTGCGGCGGCTCGAGGCGGTGTCGCGGGGACGACGGGCGCCCGGCGACAGCGCGCAGCATCGCGAGGCGCGGACCGAGCTGTCGGCGTGGCTGGTGGCGGGGCGCGAGGCGAAGGGGCTGAGCCGCGAGCAGGTGGCGCAGATCACGCGCATCCAGGCGCGGACGATCGACCGGCTCGAGGAGGGCCGGTTCGACGAGCTGCCGGCGGACGTGTTCGTGCGCGGCTTCATCCGCGGCTACGCGCGGTGCGTGGGGCTGTCGGTGGAAGAGGCGCTGGCGAGGTACGGGTCGTGCGGGTTCGCGGCGGCGCCGGTGGCGTCGGCGCAGGCGCACGCGCTGCTCGACTCGATGGCGAGCCTGGCGCCGGAGAGCGGGTCGGTGGTGCCGGCGCGGCCGGGGGCGTCGACGGTCGGGAAGGCGCCGCGGATCCTGCGCGCGGCGGAGGCCGGGGCCGGGGCCGAGGCTGGCTCGGCGGCGGCGCCAGGAATGCCCGGCCCCGCGGTGCCCGGCATGGTCGAGGTCGACGTGGCGCTCGCGCGGCGCGAGCTGTCGGTGCCGGTCGCGAGCGGGTCGCTGCGGGACCTCCCGGCGGTGCGCGAGGCGGCGCCGGAGCCGGTCGACGAGACGCCGGCGACGTCCACGGCGGTGCTGGCTGCGGAGGTCGCGACGTCGGCGGCCGAGGCGGCGGAGCCCGGGGCGGACGGCGGCAAGCGCAGGCGGCGGAAGAAGGGCGAGGGCGGCGGGGCGATGCGCGACTCGCGCGGCCGGTTCGTGCGGCGCACCGGCGCGATGCCGGCCGTCGACGTGGCGGCGCTCGGGCTGGAGGCGGCGGCGGAGGTCGAGGCGACGCGGCGCACGGTGACGGAGCTGATCGAGGCGGTCTGCGCGGGGACGGACGCGCGCGATGCGAAGGCGGCGCGCGACGCGGTCGCTGCGAACGAGCCGAGCGCGGCGGACGCCGCGAGCGCGGCGTTGCTCGGCGAGGTCGACGCGGCGCGCGAGGCGGCGGTCGAGGCGGGAGAGGTGGCGATCGACGTGGCGACCGAGGCGGCGACCGAGGCGTCGATCGACGTCGCGACCGAGGTGGCGATCGACCTGGCCGACGACGGGCCTGCCGGCGAGCCGACCGGCGACGCGGCCGGGGCGGCGATCGCGGCGAGGGCGGACGAGCTGGGCGCCGACGCGCAGGCGCGGACCGAGCGAGGGGCGTCGTCGCCGGCGATCGAGGTCGTCTTCGCCGAGGGCGAGGCGGTGACGGTCGCACCGGTGACGGTCGACCCGGCGCTGGTCGCGAGCGAGTCCGGCCGCTTCGGGCGGATCGGTCGGGTGACCGGCAGCTCGGTCGCGATCCCGCCGCGGACGCGCGGCATCCACGTCGCGCCGACGCTGGTCATCGACGACGACGACCCCGAGGACGCCGAGCGCGCCCGCGAGGAGCGCCAGGCGCAGCGCAAGGATGCGGACAAGGGCTGGCGCAGCTTCATCCCGCCGGCGCTGCTCGATCAGCAGCGCGGCCGCCAGGGCGGCCTGACGCTGGCCGTCATCATCCTGCTCATCGTGGCGACCTTGACGCTGTCGTACCTGATGCGGCGGCCGAGCTCCGCGGGCGACGGCATCACGTCGCGCGAGCTGCCGGCCGAGCGCAGCGCCGGCTGATCTTCTGGACCCGGGCGCGCCTTCGCGGCCGACGGCGCTACCGCCGTGGCTGACCTGGACGCGGCGCGGGACGGGCGCGGGCACGGGCGCACAGATAGGCGCGGAGACGGGGCACGGGCACGGCACGGGCACGGGCACGGGAAGGGGAGACGGGCGCGGGCACGGGAAGGGAGACGGGCGCGGGGCGCGGGGCACGGACACGGGCACGGGCTCGGACGCGGGTGGCGATGTCGGAGGTGGCTGGTAGCCTCGGTCGGTGGAGAGCACCGACGCGGTGGTGGTCCGCGCCACGCCGGTCGGCGAGTCCGACCTGGTGCTCGGCCTCTACACGCGCGCGCTCGGCAGGGTCTCGGCGATCGCGCGCGGCGCCCGCAGCTCGCGGCGGCGGTTCGCCGGCGCGCTCGGCACGCTGGTCGTCAGCGACGTCACGCTCACGCGGCGCACGCGCTCGGGCGAGCTCTACAACCTCGACCAGGCGACGCCGCGCGAGGACCACGCCGCGCTCGGCGGCGATCCGATCGCGCTCGGCCACGCGAGCTACGGCCTCGAGCTGGTCCGCGAGCTGACGCCGGCCGAGGTCCCCGAGCCGGCGATCCTCGACCTGCTCGTCGAGCTGTGGCGCCAGCTCGCCGCGGGCCCGTCGCCGTCGCTCTTGCGCGGGTTCGAGCTGCGGTTGTGCGCGCTGCTCGGCTCGGACATCGCGCTCGACCAGTGCGCGGCCTGCCACGACGCCCACCGCCTCGACGACGGCGCGGTCTTCGACCCGACCCGCGGCGGCGTGCTGTGCCGCGCCTGCGCGGTGGCGAGCC
>DASZXE010000063.1:0-48528 GCA_035546475.1 Kofleriaceae bacterium | reverse complement strand
CGATCTCGGCGCGGCGGGCTCGGACCCGCGACGCGGCCCTGGCGCCCTGGTTTCGGTTGCGGACGAGCAACGGAAACGACGCGCTGAACAGGATCGAGTGCGTGTCGATGTCGGGGTCCTGCGAGAAGCCGTAGTCGATGCCGAGCGTCACGTCGGCCGCGGCTTCGGCGTCGGTCGCCCTGGTCTCGGCCCGGGCGAGATCGAGCTCGGCGCGCACACCGGCCAGCTCGGGCCGGTTCCGTTGCGCGAGCGCCACGAAGTCGTCCTCGCTCCACGGCAGCGCGTCCGAAAGCGCGAGATCTCCGGCTGGCTCGACTCGCTCGCTCGCGCGGGCGCCGATCGCGGTCGCCAGAGCCGCAAGCGCGGTCTCGTACGCGCTCTCCGCGTCCAGTCGATCGTGCTTCGTGCGCCCAAGCTCGGCCCGCGCCAGGTTGACCTCGAGCTGCGTACCCTTGCCATGCGCGAGGGTCTGCGCGGTCGCATCGGCGACCTCGGCCGCGACTCGCTCGGCCTCGCGCGCGACCTCGACGCGCTCGAGCCATACCTGCGCAAGCTCGAACGCCCGCCGCGCTTCCAGCCGCGCGGTCGCGGCCTCCAGTTGCCGCTGAGCCGACGCCACGCGGGTCCGGGCGTCCGCGGCGTCAACGCGCGCGGCCCGCTTTCCGCCGCGCTCGATGGTCTGCACCAGCGAGACATCGCCGGATAGCAGGAAGGATCCTCCGCCCCGCGCCGGCCCGACCGAGAGGCCCAGCTCGGGATTGTAGAGGGGGCGTCGCGCACCGCTCGCTTCCGCGCGCGCGGCGTCGACCTCGGCATCTGCCATCGCCACCGTCGGTCGCTCCGCGGCGCGCCGCAGCGCTTCGTCCAGCGTGATCGTGTCAGCGTGCGCGACCGTGACGGTCAGGCCCACCAGGGCCATGGCCACAGCGCGCACGAACATCCGTTCGTGCATCGTGATCGATCTCCTCGGCGCCGCTGGTCGCGGCACCCCGTTCGTCAGATCTCAGGGTGGATCGGCGAACGTCAGGCGATCGGTGGCCGCATCGGTGGCGCCGGGTCCTCGCAGCCGGGCCGCGTGATCGGGGCCGGCCGCGGCAGCGTCCTGGAGGGCGCGGGCGGCGGCAGCAGCGCTGCGGTCATCACCGGCGCCGTGGTGTTCCAGCAGGAGCAGAACGAGAGGTGACAGAGGTGAGAGGAGTCCGGGCATCCGTCCTCGTCACCCGGAGCCGGCAGCGGATGGCGCGGACCATGAACGGCATCGCCGTCCTGCACCCAGTGCACCACGTACTCCATCGCCTCGCCGGTTCCTGGCCATAGCCAGAACACGAACAGCACGGCGAGGATTCGCGAGGCCACGGGTCGCGAGAAGCTAACCGGCTACCCCCAGTCCGTCAACGACCGTGACGGCCGGACCAATTCCGTCTCGCGGCCGAGTTGCGCCTGACGTATCGCGATCTCGGCGGCCCGGGTTCGCGGCAGGCTCCTCGCGGCCAGGCTCAGCCCGGGCGACGGCCGCGAAGGCTGGGCAGTTCGAGCAAGTCCAGTTCGTCGATGGGCGAGCCGGACAGGTCGTCGCTCGGCGAGGCGCCCTGCACCAGGCGGTCGACGTCGAGGACCAGGCGCTCCGTGGCGGCGGCACGGCTACGCTGCCCGGTTGCGCGGCGCGAGTCTGCGGCGCGCTGGCGACCCTCGATGAGCTTGGTGCGCAGGACTTCCTTGCCAGCCGCTGTCGTGCCGAAGACCGGAGCGACCGAGCAGTTCTTGCGGTACGCGCAGGACCGACACTTGCCTGGCGGCGGTGGTGTGACGGTGGCACCGGCAACGGCGGCGTCAAAGCGAGCCAGGACCGCGGTGGCGTTGGCGGCATCGACCGGCTCCTGCCATTTCTCGACCGTGTTGGTGTCGCGCACGGCGATGTGGATGCGCTTCGCCGGGCGCTGGAAGAAGGACCCGTACAGATCGGCCTGCGCGAACGCGATCGCGCGACTCTCGTCGAGGAAGAAGCGCTTCTGCGCTGTCTTGAACTCGTAGATGAAGCATCGATGCATTCCGTCGGCGACCCCGACGACGACACGATGGCCGGACGGGAAGTTCCAGCGCAGCTTGGGGTACACCTCCGCGTACCGGGCCTCGTAGAAGTTGCCGACTTCGAACGGGCCGCTCATGGCCACGATGCGCGCGGCGGCTTCCGGAGACAGTGATCGGACCCACGTCTGGTAGCTGTCGGGGGCCGAAGGCTTCGCGGCTCGCACCGCGCTCATCCACATCCGTTCGACCACAGCGAGAGTGAGATCGTCGCCGACGCTCAACCACTCCTCGCGCGACGTCGGCATCCGTGACACCCGGCCCGCGATCGCGGCCCAGCGCACTCGGTCGGACAGGTACGCGCCGAAGAACTCGTGCTCGTTGTCCTCGCTCTTCAGGCGCGCGTACATCGCGCACCAGAGCGCCTGCGCGACGTTGTGCATGCCCACGAACACCAGGCTCTCGGGCCCGAGCCCGCGGCGAGCCTTCTCGGCGTCCAGCCAACCGTCCTCGTGCCGACGCGCCTCGTGCAAGGCTTTCAGCACGTCCGCGACCGGAATCGGCGCAGGTCGGATCTTGGCGCTCGGTCGAGCACGCCTTCGCGGTGTCGCCGTGCGTCGGACGACCTTGCGCTTGCCGCCGCTCATTGCACGAGGCCAAACAGTTCTGGCACGGGTGGCAAGGGAGGGACGAGCCTGCGGGCCATCGCCAGCGCCCGGCCGCACTCGTCACCTGCGCTCGCGAACAGCTCGCCGTGGACGCTGATGCACCAGGGCGTGTGGTAGTCGCCCTGCGACGTGCTGTGGAACAAGACGATGCCGCTGGGGTGCGCCTCGGGGCGGACGTGTACAGCGATGTCGATGGAAGGCCAGTCGTCCGTGTGCTCCATGAGGTTCTGGTAGGGGCCTGGGCCGCAGGGCGCTCGGGCCAGGAGGCGCAGGAACTTGGTCGCGTCGGTCGCCCGCAGGGTCACCGGCTGCGCTCGAACGAACGCGGACCGGCGGTACTGGCGGGCTTCGCCGGCGAGCGCGCCGTCGGCGCCGCGGCGGAGCTCATGCACCGTCACGAAGGGCGCGTCGTCGTTCATGCCGTTCCAGCCGTCGTTGATCACGACGAGCTGTGCGTCCTCGATGGCGATCCGGGCGCCGAGCTGAGCCTCGCCGTACTGGGGCCGGCCTGGCGGGACGCGAGCCACGTCAGGCCGCTCCCCGGAACGGCAGCACGAGGGCCTGGTCCACCGACTTGCTGTTCTTGAGGGCGTAGATGCGGGCGAAGCTGCCCTCGACGCTCGACTCGATGTTGCCGAAGCCGAGGCGGGCGAGCTGGCGGCAGAACCCCGGGAGGTCGTCGAAGTAGCTGGCCGGCTCCCAGACGTGCAGCATGCCGTCGAGCCGCAGGCAGCGGTGGGCCTCGCGCAGGTAGTCGGTGAAGTTCGCCCCCATCAGGGCCAGCGAGAAGATCGCCAGGTCCAGCGTCTCGTCCTCGAGCGGCACGTGGGCGATGTCGCAGGCGATGACCCGCGAGTCGATGGCGACGTGGTCGAAGCTGTGGACGGTGTGGCGCGACGACACCGCGCCCGCGATCAGCGCCTCACCGCAGCCGAAGTCGCCGACGACGAGCCCGTCGCGCTCGGACAGCCAGCGGATCTCCTCCTTGAACGGCACGACCGGCCAGCTCTCGCGGAGCTGACGGTACATCGTGTGGTAGTGGGCCCACTCCTCGTGCGCGGCGGCCAGCCGCTCGTGGGTCTTGGCGCTGGTCGAGGCGTACCAGCGGTTGTTCATCCGGGAGAAGTCGCCGTAGCGGGCGACGCGGCGCTCGACGTCGGCGGGCTCGCCCGACAGCGGGATCTTGATGACTGGCCGCGCGACCTCGTTGACGTTGCCGGCCTCGATGCGGGCCAGCCAGTCCATGATGTCCTGCTGCGCCTGCGCCGGCGTGCGCAGGTTGCCCTCGGGCACCACGCCGTCGACGGCCGCGTCCGCGATCGACTTCTTGTACTCGAGGCGGTGCAGCTTCGACTCGCAGTACGACCAGCGCTGCCCGTTCACCATCGCGAACGTCACCGGGATGACGACGTCGACCCGGGTGAAGCGGCTGCCCTGGCGCCACAGCCGGCCGACGAGCTGCTCGTACTCGGCGTTCGTCCACGGCAGCGCGTTGATGATGAGCTTGTTGCAGACGTACTGGAGGCCATTGACGCCGGTGCCGACGCGGCTCGACGCGATGAGCACGTCCACGTCGCCGTCCTTGTCCAGGAACCGGGTCAGGTCCTCGTCGTCGGTCTCGCCGGTCAGCATCCCCACCCGCAGGCCCCGGCCGACCAGCGCGTCGCGCAGCGGGCCGACGATGCCGTCGACGTAGTGCGTATAGACCAGCACCTTCTCGCCGGGCGCGATGTTGGCCTGGATGACCTCCAGGCGCACCTCGGTCAGCACCTGCTCGAGCTGGAGCACGGTGCCGCGCCCGAGCGCGCGAATGCGGTCCAGCTCGCCGCGGCAGTCGATCTCCTCCTTGCGGACCTCGAGCTGGATCTTGTAGTCGGGCCGCCAGCGGGTCCCGAGCGTCACCAGCCGCTGGTACAGCCGCATGCAGTTCTGCACCGTGGCGGCGGTCTCCAGGTCGTCGTGGCGGTGGCCTGTGATCATCTCGACGAGGCTCTTGCCCTCCTGGAGCGTGTTGATGACCGGCGTGCCCGACATGCCGAGCACGCACAGGTCGCTGTTCTTCTTGCCGGCCTCGAGCACCAGCCCTTGCACGAGCCGCTTGCGCTTGCTCATGAGGGTGCCGGCCTCGCGCTGCTTCGCGTAGTGGATCTCGTCGATGACGACGAAGTCGATGACGTGGGTATCGAGGAACGCGACCAGGTTCTCTTCGGAGTCCTTCTGCTGGAACTGCTCGTAGTTCATGACCAGGTAGCGCGGCGCGCTCTCCAGCGGGTCCTGCCAGCGCGGCTCCCAGGTCTTGGTCTGCACCTCGCAGCTCGGGAACGCGTTCTTGATCTCGCCCGCCCAGTTCGACACCACCGCGTTGGGGCAGCAGATGATCGTCAGGCCGGAGCCGACCACGCGCGTGGCCAGGATCGCGCTCAGCGTCTTGCCGGCGCCCATGCCGGACCAGTTGCCGAAGCGACGCTTCTCCCGAACGCACACCGCGACGCGCTTCTGCATGAGGTTGGGCACGACGACCGGCTTCGACGGCTCCGGCCGGAAGGCGTAGCCGTTCGGGAGCTGCAACGCCTCGGCGTCGCTGTACTCGGCGAGGAAGCGGTCGCGGACGATGCTGGAGTAGGTGTCGCCCTGGTACGAGCTGGCCTGCGCGCGTGCTTCGTCGGGGCGACGTACGCGTGCCGCCACAGCTTGGCCTTGGCGCTGTCGAGCAGGAAGCTGACGGTCTCGGCGTCGGCGTTGGCGATCAGCACCGTGTCGAGGGCGGCGAGCGCGTCGCGGGTCTCGATGACCGGCAGGTCGTCGCCGTCGGCTGCCGTGGTCTCGATCGTGTTGACGTCGACCTCGCGGCTCACGTCGATGGTGGCGCCCGGATCATCGTGCAGGCCCGCCGGCGCCGCCGGCAACGCATAGGGATCGGTGGTGTCCGACCTGGGCCGCGCGCGCTCGGTCGCCTCGACCAGCTCCAGCTTCAGGGGATCGACGGCGAATCGGTCGACCGCCGATGGCTTGCCCTCGGCGAACTTCTCCAGCTCCTCGACCGGGAACCGCCCGTTGCTCAGCGCCATCACGAACGGCTTGCCCTTGTCCTTGAGCACGCCGGCCTGCATCGCGAGGGCGAACAGCTCGCTCGGGTTCAGCGAGTGGATGTGACCGACCAGCGACTTCACGAACGCGCGGATGTTCTCCAGCGACCATCCGCCGTAGCAGGTCGGGCACCGGCGGTTGCTCTGGGTGCGGGCGCGGACCGTGGCCTGGTACTCGTGGCCGTTCGGGCAGACCCACCAGGCGTTCATCACGTGGTCGGCCTGGATCTCGGCCGGGGTGACGGCGTTCTTCGTCGGATGCCACTCGGCCGCGACGTGCGGCGCCACCGCGGCGAGCGAGGACTTCGCCAGCGCGCAGGTCGGGCAGGCGTCGTCGGCGAGCATGCGGACCGGCGGCCGCTCGAAGCTGTGGCCGTTGGGGCAGCGCCACCAGACCGGATTCGCGTACGTCGCGTCGATGCTCGCCAGCGTGAGCCCCGCGTTTCTCTCCGCGTCCCACAGCGACGCCAGCCCGGGCCGCAGCTTCGCCAGGCTCGTGTGCGTGGGTGCCCCCTTGGCGCAGATCGGGCAGCTCGCGTCCTTTTGCATGGCGCGCGGCGAGCGCGAGAACTCGTGCCCGTTGGAACACCGCCAACCAAAGGCCTTGTAGCTCGTCGCGGCGACCTTGCTCGCGGGGTCACCATTCTTCGCCGCGTCCCACAGGGCCGCCAGGCTCGGATCGTCAGCGACGGTGGTGGACACGCATCCTCCTCACGGCTCCAGCGGCGGCGGTTCGATGCAGTCGGTGCTGAACCATCGCGGGTCCTTCGGATCGAGTCGTTGCGGAAGGCCGGGCCCGCGGACCTCGCGCCCGAGCGCCTCATCCTCGGCGACGAGCTGGTTCAGCTCAAGGAGGAACTCGAGCGGCGCCTGGTCCGACGCGACCCCGTAGGCGTCGGCCACGGCCCGATCGAGCGCCCCCTGCGCTGCCTTCAAGGGATGAGGACCCTCGACGTCTGCGGCCTGATGCAGGTCTCGCAGAGACCATCCGTTGTCTCGCATCAACTCGTCGCGCGCATGTCGGAGTTCTCTCGCAGCATGCGCCACCGCAGCAACATGCTCATCGGACGGTTCCTGCGGCCACGGGAAGGTCTCCCACACCTCGGATGTGTAACGAATACGTTCAACGATCTTGCTGCCGACAGCGGCGGCCCATCGCCAGTGGAAGGTGGACTGGATGATGCCGAAGCTGTAGTCGTCTGCGAAAGCAAACAGCTGCAACGATTCGGTCGGGAAGAACTCTCGGCTCGCGAAGACGTAGATGGCGCGGGCTGCGTGGCGAGAGCACACCACGATCCGCGGCAACTTCTCAGACTCGGCAAGAAAATCGGCACGGGGCCACATGGGCCGCCACCAGGTGCGAAGCCAATGCCTGTAGTGCTCGACGCTCGTGGTCGCTGCCTTGCTCGACACGACGGGGTGCACGTGTCGTCTGACGTAGTCGTATGCAGCTCCGCCGCGCTTCGCCTGTGCCTCTGTTTCGCACCCGCTCATGTCAACGACGTATTCGGGATCCTCCGCGAGGCGTCCGCTGAGCAGGTGGCTCGCGACCAAGATCGGGCGGACGAATGGGCGAGCCTTTTCGTCCGACCATAGCTCACGTGCGACGGAGCCGCTGAATTGGAACTCCTTCGTTCCGAGCACCAGTCCTTGCGATGTCCCATGCCCATTGGCAGCCAACTTCGTTGCGCCGCCGAGGTCGACGGCGAGCTGCAGTGTCGGCGGAATAGTGCTCGGCTCGTAGACAGCACCATCAATGATGAGGCGCCTTGGCTCGCCGTCACCAGTACCCTTGATCCAGTTCACCATCGAAACGTTCACCAGTGCGATACCCGGCCAGGGTTGCGATGAGACAGCGTTGACGATCGTTCCGCCATTCTGCAGGACATAGTCAGTGGCCGCCTCGCGCGTGTTTCCCTCGCGGATCGTGTTCGTTGCAACCAGACCGGCGCGCCCCCCCTGCCGAAGATGGTCGTGCGCGCGGCGGAACCAGAAGGCGCAGAGGTCGGCGCGTCCGTTGACCCCCGGGAAGCGCGTCTGCAGCTGCGCGAGGTAGCTCGGCCCGAGCTCGCTCCTGATTTTCAGACCGCCAAGGAACGGAGGGTTGCCGATGATCGCATCGACGGTAGGCCAATCGGTGAACAGCGCATCGGCGCACACGATGTTCTCGTCGAGGTTGTCGAGCGGAAGCGATGGGTCGGCGTCCATCTCGACCTGGCCGAGTAGCTCGAACGCGGCAGCTTTGCGCTCCTCGAAGGCGATCTTCTTGGCGATATTGAGGGTGACCTTGGCGAGTTCCACGGCGAACAGGTTGACGTCGATGCCGAAGAAGCTCGTCGTGTAGAGGCCGCTGCTCCACTGGATCTTCTCGTGCGTCGAGCGGAATTCGCGCATGCGCGAGAGCAGCTCGGTGTCGAGCCGGTACAGCTCGCGGAACGCCACATACAGGAAGTTGCCGCTGCCGCACGCGGGGTCGAGGACGCGGTACTTGAACAGCTCGGCGCGCAGCTCGGTCAGCTCCTTGAGCGACGTCGCGGCCTGGATGCGGCGGCGCCATGGCTCGACGATGGTCGGGCCGACCACCCGCATGATGTCGTCGTGGGCGGTGTAGTGGGCGCCGCTGGCGTGGCGCTCGGCGTCGTCCATGATGCCCTGGAAGACGCTGCCGAAGATGTGCGGGTCAACGAACGTCCAGTTGGCCTCGGCTGCCTTGGTGAGCGCGACGATCTGCTCGCTGCCGAGCGGCAATGTGCTCGCGTCGGTGAATAGCCCGCCGTTGAAGTACGGCACCACGCGCGGCGCCGGCAGGTCGCGGTCGTTCATCTGCACGAAGAGGTCGTGAAGGCGGCGCTCGACGTCGCCGCGCTTGCCACCTTCGTACAGGAGGGCGGTGAAGTAGTTCTTCGGCAGGAGGCCGATGTCCTCGGCGAACATCGCCGTGATGCACTGAAGCGTGAAGCGGATGACGTCGCGCTCGCGCGTGGGGTGCTGAGCGCGCACGCTGCGGTACAGCTTGGCCACCAGGTCGGCGACCTCGGCGGACACTTTCTCGACGTTGACGATGCGCGGCGTGGTGCCCGGGACCCAGTCGGTGGCGAGGAAGGGGAACGCCTCGCTGTACTTCGACAGGTCGTCTAGCGGGATCGACAGCCGGGGCGCCTCGCGATCGCGCGCCAGGTCGTAGAGCTGCACGTCCCGCTGGTTGGTGAGCACGACGTACTGGGGCGCCGGCGTGAGCTGGAGGCACACGCGCAGCAGGTCCTTCCAGGCGAACGACAGCACCGCGTCGTGCGGCGCGACGTCGATCAGCGCGCGCCGCTCGGGCCACCACAGCGCGACCTCGCGCTCGACGCGTTGCCCGCCATCGGCGACGGTGAACAACTGCGGGATCTCGGCGCCCGGCGGGCGTCCGTCGGGCCAGCCGAAGCACTCGAGCAGGTGGGTCGTGAAGCTCACGTGCGCGTCGCGCCCGCGATAGCCGCCGGCGGCGCCGAGCGCGAACTGCCGGAGTGCCGCCTTGAGCGATCCGGAGACCATCGCTTCGGACTCGGGCACGCCCGCGCGGCGGCGCGGCTTGCCCTTGCCCTTGACCTGCGGGCTCGGCCGGGTCGCGATGCCGGGGATGTCGATGACCGGAGCGAGTGGCGCCCGGGCGTCGCGGGCGACGCTGCCCTTCGCGGCCTCGGGATCGATCCTGTAGGGACGGGGCGTCGGCTGGCCCGCGGCGAGGATGCGCTCGACCAGCACCTGCTTCTCGTTGCCCACGTCATCAAGGCCGCAGGCCCGGCAGATGTCCTTCAGCGAGTCGCGCGAGAGCGACGCCTGCACGATCGCGCCGATGCTCGCGCGCTTGCTACGGGCCAGGGCGTCGCGCAGCTCGTCGACCGACATGCGCGTCGTGACGCTCAGCTCGAGGCTCCGCCCCAGCTCGATCAGATCCTCCTTGCCGAGCGCCGAGAGCACGCGCCGCTTGAACGTCATCGGTGGCACATCATAAGGCATCTCCCCGAGCGGGCTGTCGCTCACGTCATCGAATCTCCGATGGCCTCGCCGCCCTCCGCGTCGGCTCGCCACGCGCCCCTGGGGTTGGTCGGGTCGCACTGTTATACGGACATGGTTTAGTGCGCACAGCTATCAAGGGGTCTTCGGGCCCCCCACCGTGCACGCCGTGGCCGGTTGGTTTCGGTAGCCGCCACCAGGAGTTTCGCGCCATGTCCACCCGCCCTGCGCCCAACGTGGCGCCCCCCGACGAGCCCGACGGATGGTCTCGCGGTCGCTTCATCGTCCTCGGCATGACGTATCCGCACTACTCGGACAAGTACGCGGAAAACGTCTGCACCGGTGCCATCGACATGGCGACCGGACGGCTGGTCAGGATCCACCCCGTGCCCCAGAGGTATCTCGAACCGGACGCGAGGTTCCACACGTTCCAGGAGATCACGGCCCGTTTCCGGCCACACGATGTCGATCCGCGCCCCGAGAGCATCCGCATCGATCCGGTGTCGATCGAGACCGGGCGAACGGTCGCTCCGGAGGAGAGGGTCGAGCGCGCGAAGTGGCTGCTGTCGAGCCCGCACCTCTTCGCGTCCGTCGAGGAATTGCATGATCGCTGGCGCGCGGAACGCGTCTCGCTCGGCATCATCCAGCCGAAGACGATCGTCGGTGTGAGGCTCGAACGACGGCCACCGTCTGCGGCAGCGGAGTGGGCGTCCAAGGCAGATCGAGTGCACCGGCAGACGCGGCTCCCGACCATGCAGCCCGTGAAGCCGATCGACTTCCCCGACACCCGCTTCATGGTGTCGTGGGAGTGCAACGACAGTCGGTGCCGAGGTCACGAAATGGGGTTGGAGGACTGGGGGATGCACGAACTCTGGCGGAAGCTGAAGGGGGATCCCGACCGAGAGACCAAGCTCGTCGAGGCGATGAAGAGCCGCCTGGATCTCGCCAAGGGCGACGTGTTCCTCTACCTGGGCAACTTCCTCTCGGTGCGCTGGAACTTCGGCCTGATGGGCGCCTGCTTCGTGCGCCGCAAGAAGTCGCGTCAACTCGATCTTTTCGGAGGCGCGCTCGGCTGAGCCGACCGGCAGTGGCGGGGTCGCCGCAGAACGTACGCCGCGTCGAACATGTCCCGCGACGCGAGATGTCCTCGGTGAGGATGACGTCTACCTTCCGTGATCACGGCGGCTGCCCGCTGTACGATGGGCCATGAGTCGCCCGGATCGCCCATGGCATTCGACCGCTCACACCCCTGTCATCCTCGGCGAGACGTCGGGACAGCTCGTCTTTGCGGGCGGCGCCGTACTGGACAGGAAACGCGTGATGGAGCTGCGAGACCAGCTGAACGCTTGGATTCTAGATCCGCGACTCGGCCCCGACGGCATGAGCACGCCGGTTGCGCTGTACCTTCAGGATTGTCGCGAGGCCGAACGTCGCGAGGCGAACGAAGAAGCGGCACTGCCGGCCGTGCGGTGGCAAGGCGCCGCTCGCCGCCTGCGCGATGAGATCGGTCACTACACTGGCGGCGATCGGGTCGACGCTCTCCGTGAACTGGCCGATGACTGCGACCGTCGAGCCGCAGAGGCTCAGTGACCGCCGCGCTGTCCGTCCCATGCGCCCCCAGGGAGGGTGCGCCACCGCCACGCCGCCGGTCCATCGCCCCGGCGTGCCGAACGGCGGCGAAGCGCTCCTCGACGTCCTTCGGCCCGACATCAAGGTGCTCTGGCGTGGGCGCGTGATTGTGCGGCGGAGATGGGGATGAGACGATCAGCGTCGATGATCAAGGTCGTCATCGCCGAGGATCACACGCTGGTGCGCGAAGCCATGGTGTGGTTGTTCCAGCGAAGCAAGAAGGTCGATGTCGTCGGCGAGGCCGCGACCGGGACCGCCGCGGTCTCGATGACGAAGCGACATCGACCCGACGTGCTGGTCCTCGATCTGACGATGCCCGAGAAGGACGGGCTGCAGGTCCTCGACGAGCTGGCGCAGCTCCAGGTAGCAACCCGCACTCTGGTTGTCACCATGCACGAGGACGAGGCCCACGGCCTGCGCGCGATGCGAGCCGGAGCTGCCGGCTTGGTCCACAAGTCCGCTGGCATCGACGAACTGATCAGTGCCGTCGAGCGAGTCCATCGTGGCGAGCACGTCGTCCCGCAAGCGATCCAGGTCGCGCTCGCGCGGAAGCGCAGCGAGCACCCGACGCAGGTCCTATCCCCACGAGAGTTCCAGGTGCTTGGTCACCTCGCAGCCGGCATGAACCACCACGAGATCGCCGATGCCCTCTCGATCAGCGTGAAGACGGTCGATACGCACCGTTCGCATGTCCTCAAGAAGCTACGCCTCCGGAACAACGCCGACCTCACGCGGTTTGCGATCGCCAACGACCTGATGTCGGTGTGACTTCCTGTGGCCCGGACTCGCGAGAGTCCGGTGAGGCAACAACCAACCGGTCGGCGGCGATCAGGCGTCGAGCGGTGTGATCGGGTCCGCGGTGTGGAGCGTTCCGCCGGTCACGATCTTCGCGCGGAGTCCGCCACGGTGAAGCAGCAACTTGAGCAGCGGCAAACCGACGAGGTCGGCGAGGTACTGGCACGGCTCGGCGAGCTCGGTGCCTTCGAGCACCACCTCGCCGATGCGAAACGTCCGGCCGACGAGGTGCGCGAGTGGGACGCCGCGCGTCAGCAGGTTGCGGCGCAGGAGGATCGGCTGCACGTCGATCTCGTGATCGCGCTTGAGCGCCGCGACCGTCTCTTCCTCGATCAGCGTCACGTGTCGGATCTTGGTGTTGCCGCGGTCGTGGCGGGCGATGTTGGTCGCGTAGCGATCACCGGCGAGCCCGCAGCCGGCCGTCGCCTCCACGGAAGGCAGCTCCTGCATGGGCTCGCCCGAGGCGGGCGCGGTGAAGATGGCGACGAGACTGCCTCGGAACATGCTCCTGCAGTGTACACGTCGGCGAGCCGTCGCCGGATGCCGACGGTGAGCGGTGCGGTCAGGTACCGAGGCGCACCAGGCGACCGCGCCAGCCGTCTGCGCCGAGGAACTTGCTGCGCAGGCGCTTGTCGAGGCCGAACCATCGGCCGGCCGGGCGGATCGCAAGCAACGCGGACACGGCGATCATCGTCCAGTAGAGCAGCTCGCCTTCGTCGAGCCCGGTGGCTCGGTCCGCGACGCCGGCGACGCCGAGGGTGAGCTGCACCGACAGCGCGACCGCGACGGCGGCGCCGAAGCGGCTCAAGAGGCCGAGCCCGAGGCTGAGCACGATGAGCGTCTCGGTGAGGAAGATGAGCCAGCCGAACACGCCGAAGTTCGGCTCGACGACGTGATCGACGAACCACCCGTTCATCTTCACGAGCGGACCGAGCGGCAGGCCCGAGTCCGCCAGGCCATCGCCGTCGGTGTCGCGCCCGAAGAACTTGCGATCGCGGTGCGAGAACACCGACTCGATGCCGATCCAGTCGCACAGCCCGGTGCTCCGGTGCAGCGTCCCGTCGGCGCCGGCGGAGGTGAACACGAAGTCGCCCGCGGGGCAGCCGAAGTGCGGCGGCACCTTCCAGGTGAGCTGGGACGCGAACAGACCGGCCATCCCCAGGCGGAGCAGCACCAGCACGACGATGAATGCGCGCTTCGCCATCAGGACCTCGACTTCCCGCTCGACGGAGGCGGGCCCCGCAAATGTAGCCGTCTGTCACCCGACCTGTCGATGCCGGCGTCCGCCTTCGCTATCATCGACGTCGGACGGCGTGGGGATCGCCGCCCAGGCGGGAGCCGTCGACATGGAACCTCGCAACGACGTGAGCGGAGCGGCGTCATCGGTCGCGATCATCGGGACCGGCCCGGCCGGCCTGGTCTGCGGCCATCTGCTCCACAAGACGCACGACGTCACCCTGTACGAGAAGAACGACTGGGTGGGCGGACACGCGCACACCGCGACCGTCGACGAGGACGGCACGCCGGTCCGCATCGACACCGCCTTCGTGATCTTCAGCCCCGGCAAGTACCCCTTGTTCAACCGTCTGCTGACCGAGCTGGGCGTGCGGTCGCGCAAGGCACCGATGCACCTGAGCGTTCGCTACGGGCCGTCCGGGCTCGAGTACGCCTTCCCGGGCTTCCTCCGGTTGTTCGCCGATGTCGGCAACGTGTTCCGGTGGCGCTTCCTCCGCATGGTCCGCCAGCTCTGGCGATTCCAGGGGCAGGCGACGGAGGTACTGCGCGACCGCCAGTACGAGAGCTGGACGATCGCCGACTACGTGGCGAAGAAGGGCTACGGCGAGGACTTCCTCCGCCAGTACCTGCTGCCGGTCATCTCCGGTCTCTGGTCCCTCCCGCCCGACGACATGCTGAGCTACCCGGTCGTGACGCTGGTGAGGTTCCTCAAGCACCACGAGCTGATGCCCCGCACGATGTACTACATCAACCGCTGGCGCACGATCGTCGGCGGCAGCGCCACGTACACCGCGAAGCTGGTCGAGACGTTCAAGGACAGGATCCTGCTCGAGCGTCCCGTGACGCGGGTCGTGCGAGAGGGCGGAAAGGTGGCGGTGATCGACGGCGCCGGCGAGCGCCGCGTCTTCGACCGCGTCATCGTCGCCTGTCACGCCGACGAGGCGCTGTCACTCCTCGAGGAGCCGACGCCCGACGAGCAGCGGCTGCTCGCCAGGTTCAAGTACGCGTCGACGCGCGTCGTCCTCCACACCGACGCGGCGATGATGCCGCGGAGGCGCCGGGCGTGGTCGAGCTGGAACTACCGCGTCGAGCGCGTCGACCAGGGCGCCGAGGCCGCGTCGTTCACCTACCACATGAACAGCCTGCAACGAGTCTCCAAGAAGCGTGACTACTTCATCACGGTGAACGATCACGGGCTGATCGATCCGTCGAAGATCCTGCAGGAGTTCGACTACCGCCATCCCCTCTTCGACCACCAGGCGATCGAGGCGCAGGGCCAGCTCGCCGCGCTGAACGACCGTGGCCCCATCTACTTCGCCGGCAGCTACTTCAACTATGGCTTCCACGAAGACGCCATCCGCTCCGGCGTCGATGCGTGTCGCCGCCTGACCGGTGAGGCGATCTGGACGTAGCCCGCGCTCACGCCAGCATCTTGTCGAGCTCGCCGCTGTCGATCAGCTTCTGCAGATCGTCGGCGCCGCCGATGAGCACGCCCTTCACGAAGATCATCGGGAACGTCGGCCAGCCGGTCCACATCTTCAGCGCGTTGCGGCGCCGCCAGGTGTTCAGGTAGCTGCCGTACTGGAGGTAGTGGAACTTGGTGCCGTGCGCGGTCAGGAGCTTCCGCGCGCGCTTGGGGTGCGGGTTCTGCTTCATCCCGACGACGACGACGTCGTTGGCATCGATCGCGGCCTTGACCTCGTCGACGATGTCGACGCGGTTGGTGGCGATCTTCTCGCGGATGGCCGGATGGATCTGGCTCTCGGCCAGGATAGGACGCGACATGCGCGGCAGCATACAGCACGCAGCGCAGCCCGCCGCCGTGGCCCCGCGGTCAGGCGGCGTCAGCCCGACTGGGCCATGGCGACGTCCGCGTCCCGCGGCGCCTCGACCTCCGCCTGCTGCGGCAACGCCGTGAACGTGTAGCTGCCGGCGATGCAGAGGATGTGCGTCTCGCCGCCCAGCGCGCGCGGCAACTGGATCACGACGCGCTTCTCGGCCGGGTTGAACCCCCAGCTCACGGCGTGCCCCTCGGCCAGAGCCTCGCGAATCTCAGCCCCCGACCGGGAGCTCATATCGGGCTTTCATTGACTGGGTGCGCGGATCTCGATGCGTGTCTCGTCGGGATCGAACAGCTTATGCGGCTTGATCTTCGCCTTGCCGGCGAGCCGCAGGCTATGGTCGGCCTCGAAGACCGCCCCTTCGGAGCGGATCACGGCCTCGACCGGCGCCGCCAGGTCCGGCTCGGCGCCGAGGTCGCGGAGGATCTCCGACAGCTCCTCGAACTCCACCCGGACCCGGAACTCGACCTCGACCCTCGCGGCCTCGTAGTCGATGGTCCCGCCGCTGCCCTCGGCCCCGAGCGTCACGACGAGCGGCCCCGAGTCGATGTCCCGCCCGAGCCACTTCAACCGGATGCCCTCCTCGACGCGGACATGGAATCCGGTCACCGCGAACGGGAGGATCTTGGTGCCCATGTGCCGCTCCTTGATGCAAGGGTACGGCTTGCGACCTCAGACTGTCAAGGAGGAGAGCTGAACGCACCTCGCGTGGTATCCTCGCGCCGTGGCCGACGGACCTCAGCTCGATCGCGCGCGCCTCCGCACCGCCGTTGATGCGCTCTACTCGCGCCTGGTCGCAGAGCCCGACGGCTCGTTCCACTTCAATCGCGGCCTCGAGTACGCGGTCGTGCGGCTGGCCTATGACCGCGACGAGCTCCAGTCGCTCCCGGAGCGCGCGGTTCGCTCGTTCGCCGGCGCCGGGAACCCACACGCCATCGACGCGTTGGCCCCCGGCGAGACGGTTGTCGACGTCGGCTGTGGCACCGGCACCGACCTCCTGCTTGCCGCCCGTCACGTCGGCCCCACCGGACGCGCCATCGGCATCGACGGCACGGAGCAGATGATCGAGGGCTGCCGCGCGTCGATCGCCGCCTCGGGGCTGACCAACGTCGAGGTCCGGCGCGGCGATGCCGACGCGCTCCCCGTCGACGACGAGAGCGTCGACGTCGTCATGTCCAACGGCGTCCTCAACCTCACGCCGGACAAGGACGCCGCGCTGCGCGAGATCCACCGGATCCTGCGCCCAGGCGGGCGGCTGCTCCTGGCCGACATCGTCGTCGCGATGCCGGTCCCGAGCGGCATGCGCGACAACGTCGACCTCTGGGCCTGTTGAGTGGGAGGCGCTCTGCTGGAGGCAGAGCTCGTCGCCACGGTGAACCGGGCCGGGTTCGAGGACACGACCGTCACCCAGCGCTACGATTGCATCCCGGGCACCTCGCGCGAGGCCATCGCGCGGTGGCTCGGCGTCAAGGGCATGAACCTCCTGGCCAGGAAGCCGCGAAGGTGAAGCCATGCTGGATCGCATCAGCTACTCGCTGTTCCCCGCGCTGTTCCTCGCGCTGATCCCGATCGGTCTGCTCTGCGGGATCCCCTGGCTCGGATTCGCCGTCGGGGCGGTGGTGGTGCCGATCGGCGACGAGCTGATCGGCGACCGCGGCGCGACAGTCCGCGGGCCGAGCGTCTTCGAGGTCCGCCTGGTCCTGCTCGCGCTCGTCGGTCTCATGATCTGGTCGTTGACCGAGGTCGTGAAGCTCGATAGCTGGGCCATGATCTACCTGGCCGGCGCGTCGTCGGGGTACGTCCTCGGCGCGATCGGCATCGCCGCCGCGCACGAGCTGGGCCACCGCCGGTCTGGCTTCGATCGGATCCTGTCGCAGGGTCTGCTGGCGGTGCTCGGCTATGGCCACTACCAGGTCGCGCACAGCCGCCACCACGTGCGCGCAGGGCTGCGCGAGGATCCGGCGACTGCGCGGCGCGAGGAGAGCCTGTGGACGTTCCTGCCCCGCTACTGGCGCGGCATCTGGCGCGACGCCACCGACGCCGCCGCGCACGCGCGCGGGATGCGGCGCCACAAGCCGTGGCTGCTCCTCGTCGCCAGCGTGGTGATGCTGGCCGCGGTCGTGATCTTCTTCGGCGCGAAGGGCACCGTCTTCTGGCTCGTCCAGGGCGGGCTGGGGCTCTTCCTCATCGCCAGCGTCGACTTCATCCAGCACTGGGGGCTCGTCCGCCGGCGCAACCCGGACGGGACGTACGAGAAGGCGACCGCAGCCCACACCTGGGAGTCGCCGTTCTGGCTCTCCGAGCGCGTCACGCTCAACCTGACGCGCCACAACTTCCACCACCTGTCGCCGGGCAAGCACTGCTCCGACATCGCCCGCGTGGCCGAGGGTCCGGCGCTGCCGGTCAGCTACGGCGCCATGGTCGTCCTGGCCACCATCCCGCCGGCCTTTCGCCGCGTGATGAACAAGCGCTTGCCGGCGGCGAGCGTGACGTGATCCGGTTCACTTGCGATCACCGGCTCCACCGCACGGCCGCAGCGTGGTGGGCCTGGTACTTCGATCCACCCGCGATCTCCGACTTCTTCACCCGCGGGCTGGGGTTCAAGCGCTACGACGTGACCCAGCAGGTCGAGCACGCCGGCACCATCGAGCGATCGGTCGCGTGTCATCCCGACGTGGCGCTGCCACGCGCGGTCCGCATGCTGTTTCTCGGTGGGTTTCGATATGTCGAATCCGGCGTTTTCAGCAAATCAGACAACACGTGGCGGTTCCACTGGGACCCGTCGACGTTCCCCGAGCGCTTGACGGTCAACGGCCGGATGACCGTCGTGGACGACGGTGCCGCGGATTGCCGCCGCACGGTCGAGATCACGCTCGACGCGAGGTTTGCCGGAGTCGGCCGGTTGGTGGAGCACACCGCCCAGCGGGTCCTCCGGCAGATCTGGGACCGTAGCGCGGTGGTCATGAACGACTGGTTCCGGCCGGACCATCGAACAGAAAACGTCTTGACAGCTCCCAGGTGAACCCTTACTGAAAGTGAAACTTCCTTCACCCCCTGGCGGGTGGGGAACCAAGCCCCGAGGAATCCCTCATGTCCGACGCACCCGGTCCCATCGTCGTCGACCTCGGTCGAGCCTCACGCAAGAAGATCCGCCAGCTCGAGGCCGGCGGTGGGCCGCTGGTGGACGAGGTCGCCGACGCGCTCGCCCAGGTGCGCGAGCAGATGGGCGACGACCCGCGCGCCCAGCACCTGGTGCCGGTCGTGCTCGTCTACTCGCGCAAGCGGTCCAAGGACAAGGGGCTGCTGGACGTGTTGTTCTGAGTCTGTCGAAGGAGCGTGTATGACCAAGCAAGACAAGATCACCACCGTCACCGTCGACGCCAACCCCACGACCGGCCCCGCACCGGCGGCCGCTGCCGCCGATGACGTGCGGCCGCCGCGCAAGTACTCGAAGCGGCTCGGCCGGGTCCAGAAGGTCGAGCGCAGCGTCAGCAAGGCGGTCCACCGGCTCGTGCGGGCCGCCGACGCCGGCGTCGGCAAGTGGCGCGACGCGACCGACAAGTCCTCGCGCAAGCGCAAGGACGGCGCCGTCAAGGACGCCCTCGAAAACTTCGCGAAGGCCACCAGCCGATCGATCCGGCAGGTGAGCCGCACGCCGGAGGACATCGTTCGCATCGTGCGCAAGGCGAAGGTCGGCAAGCTGGTCCGCCGCATCATCCCGATCTGATCCGCGTCGATGGCGGTGGTACAGGGCCTCGGCGCGCGCCGATCGCGGCGGATCCAGCGATCCGTCACGCGTGCGATGGATGACTGGCGTCGCGGCCCCGCCTCCGGCGCTGGCGCCGACGAACCGCCACCGCCGCCCGAGGATCTTCCGGCCCGTTCGCGTCCGCCCGACATGCGCGGCGTCCCACGCGCGGGGATGCTGTACACGGCGTTCCGGTTCCTCCTGTGGATGTGGGCGGCGGCCCGCTACTTCGCGGGCACCTTCGGCGACGTCATCATCCGGCGCGATTCGGTGGGCCGCCGCGCCCGCCGGTTGCGCGGGATCCTCGAAGGGCTTGGGCCGACCTTCATCAAGGTCGGCCAGCAGCTCTCGGTGCGCGCCGACATGCTGCCTTACGAGTTCTGTCGCGAGCTGTCGTCCATGCTCGAGTGCGTGCCACCGATGCCGGGCGCCACGGCGATCGAGATCATCGAGCGCTCGCTCGGCGCGACCGTCGAGGAGGTCTTCGCGTCGTTCCAGCCCGAGCCGATCGGATCGGGATCGCTCGCGTGCGTGTACAAGGCACAGTTGCCGAGCGGGCAGTGGGTGGCGGTGAAGGTGCGGCGTCCCGATGTCGCGCGCAAGCTGGCCGGCGACGTCCGCGCGCTGAGCGGCATCCTGCTCCTCGCCGAATGGCTCAGCCTCTTCAAGTCGGGGTTCACGGCCAACCTGCGCACCGAGTTCGCGCGCATGTTGATGGAGGAGACCGACTTCATCCGCGAGGCCCGCAACACGGAGAACTTCGGGAACGAGGCCCGGCGGACCAAGCAGCATCAGGTGACAGCCCCACGGATCCACCGCGCGCTGTGCACCGCCGACATCATCGTCACCGATCTGGTGATCGGCACGTTCATGAGCGACATCGTCCGCGCGATCGATCGCGGCGACACCTCCTTCCTGGAGCAACTGCGCGCGCAGGGCATCGATCTCAAGACGGTCGCGCGCAACCTGATGCGCACCGCGCACTGGGAGCTGCTCGAGAGCATCCTCTTCCACGCCGACCCGCACCCGGCCAACATCTGCGTCCAGCCCGGCAACGTCATCGTCTTCATCGACTTCGGATCGTGCGGCCGGCTGACCGGCAACTACCGCCGCATCTGGCAGCGCTTCTACCTGTCCCTCGGCAAGAACAACGTCCAGGCGATGGTCGACGCCGCGGTCGCCATCCTCGAGCCGCTGCCGCACCTCGACGTCGACGCCTTCCGCCGCGAGGTCGAGCTGATGCTGTGGGACTGGGTGTACGCGATGAACAGCGACCACGCCGAGTGGTGGGAGAAGTCGAGCGGCACCGTCTGGATGAAGTTCGCGGACATCGCGCGCCGCTATCACGTCTACCTGAGCGCCGAGATCGTCCGCATCTTCCGGGCGACCTTCATCTTCGACACGACGATCTTCCAGCTCTCCAACAGCGTGAACATGCGGACCGATTTCAAGCGCTACCAGCGCGAGGCCGGCCGGCGCGCGCGGCGGAGGGTGCGGCGCAAGCTGTGGCGCCGGCTCGAGCACGGCCTCAAGTACACCGACTACCTCGCCATCGAGGACACGCTGCGCATGGGCAGGCAGGCGCTGTTCCGCGTCCAGCACCTCCTCGACACACCGGATCCGGTGTTCGGTCGGGAGATCGGCAAGCTCGCCTTCACCGTCACCATGATGTTGCGGCTAGGCGCGTCCGCGCTCGGGGTGTACTTGATCGGCATGGTGGCGGTGAACGGCTACGAATGGGCGACCCACAACTCGGTCGACGTCACCGGCACCCTCAGCTCGCTGGTGAACCAGACCAGCGTCAAGGTCATCGGCGGTCTGGCGGTGCTGGTGTTGCTGCGCAAGACCGTGATGAAGCTCCGCGAACACGACAAGTGATGAGGGGCATCGTCCCCGGGGAGACGCCAGAGCCATGAGCGACAAGACGAAGCAGGTCACCGTGATCGATGTCGGCAAGCAGAAGAAGCGGGCGATCAAGGACCTCAAGGCCGGCGGCGGTCCGCTGGCGTCCGAGGTGCTGTCGGTCGCCGCCGCCGTGGACGTCGACGGCAGCGGGGGCGGCTCGCCGGCGCGCAACACGGTGCCGGTCGTCTTCCTCTTCGAGAAGAAGAAGAAGAAGACGCGCGGTGGTGGGCTCGCCGCTCAGCTCCTCCGCCGCCTGAAGTAGGCGACGTCGAGCCTCGTCACGCCGATGGCGTGGGGCGCCGACCCAGCGTGATGGGCGGCGGAGAGACGATCGGCACCTGCTGGAGCAGCTCGGTGGCGAGCTGGGGCTCCCAGTAGGTGCCGCGGGCGTAGAGGTGCCGGATCTGCGCGTAGTGGAAGAGCATGCCGGTGACCGTCGGTGCGGTCTCCGGCCGCCGCGCGACCGCCGCCCACACCCGGTACCACATCCGCTGCTCCTCGGGTCCGAGCCGGCGAACCCCCATCGCGACCTCGACCACGGCGGCGTCGATCGCGCGCGCGGGCGTCGCGTCGGCCCGCGCGATCGGTGGGCGAGCCGGGAACCGATCGATGAACCGGAGCACGCGCTCGCCGAACGCCGCCGGCGCATAGAGCGCGCCGCACAGGCTCCGCAGGCCGCGATCGAGCTGCTCCGCCGTCATCTGCTTGGGGACGATGTTCGAGCTCCACGGCACCGCCTGGACCTCGGGTCCTCCCCGCAACAGCCGGCCCTCCGCCTCCATCCGCGCGTGGAGCGGCGTCGCGTCGGGTGCGACCAGCGCGCCGAGCGTGAACAGCGGGATCGCCGACGACATCGCGAACTCGTACTGGCGCTGGAAGATGTCGAGGCCGTCGGCGTCGAAGCCGACGATCATCCCACCGATCACCGCGATCCCGTGCTCGACGAAACGGTCGACCTGGGCGGCCAGATCGACGTTGAGGTTCTGGCGCTTCTTCGTTTCGCGCAGGCTCTCGGGGTTGGGCGTCTCGATCCCGATGAAGACCTGGGTGATGCCGGCGCTGGCGCACAGCCCGAGCAGCTCGTCGTCGCGGGCGGAATCGATCGAGACCTGCGTCGCCAGCGCGAGGTCCTTGCCGACGCGCCAGGAGGCCATCGCCTCGAGCAGCTCCTTGGCCCGCCGGCGCGATGCGGTGAAGTTGTCGTCGGCGACGAACGCCGACCGATGGCCGCGGGCCGCCAGCACGTCGAGCTCGGCCAGCACCTGCGCGATCGGCTTGTGGCGCTGCTTGCGGCCGAGGTACTGGATGACATCGCAGAACTCGCACTCGAACGGGCAGCCGCGCGAGGTCTGGATGCTGCCCATCATCGCCTGGTCGCTCGGATAGAGGTCCCAGCGGGGGACCGGTGACCGCGCCAGATCCGGACGGTCGCCGATGTACTCCTCACGCGGCGAGCCGGCTCGGAGGTCGGCGAAGAACTGCTCGTGGATGTCCTCGATCTCGCCGCGCACGAGGACGTCGCAGTGCGGGCGCATCACATCCGGACTGAGACTCGCGTACGGCCCGCCGATCACGACGCGGCGGCCCCGGCGCCGGAACTCGCCCGCGATCGCGATCATCCGCTGCCGCTGATTGACCTTGCCGGTGATCGCGATCCAGTCAGCGTCGACCTCGAAGTCGACCGGGCCGGCGTTCTCGTCGCACAGGGTGACACCGAAGTCGGGAGGCGCGAACGCGGCGAGGGTGGCGATGGCCAGGTCCGCGATCAGGGCGCCCGGCGTGCGGCCCGTGGCCGCGAGGACGTCCGCGCTGAAGTACGTCGGGAAGTCCGACGACGGGTTGATGATGTACAGTGAGACCACGCTTGCTCCGCCTGCCCGGTCTCGTTACTGTAGTCCTCAGGGGACCGAGGTGAAACCCCTATGAAGCTGCCAGCGGGGCCGTGGCCGGAGACACTCGGGGGGGCGATGGAGCGAGCGTCGGGTGTCACCGACGTCGGCTACACCTTCCTGCGCGAGGGCGGCGGGAGCGACCACGTGCCGTATCGTGAGCTGGTCGCCCGCGCCCGTGCGCGCGGTGCGGCGCTCCAGGCGGCAGGACTGAAGAGCGGCGATCGGTTGGCGCTGGTCCTCGAGGACAACCAGGACTTCGTCATCACGTTCTTCGCGGCGATCGCCGCCGGCATCGTGCCGGTGCCGATGTACCCACCGCTCGGGCTCCGCCGTCTGACCGCCTACCTCGACGATGCCGCGGGGATCATCCGGACCGCCGGGGCGGCCGGCATCGCGACCAGCGCGCGGCTGCGGACGTTGCTCTGGCCTCTGGCCTCGCGCGTGGACAGCGTCCGACACGTCCTGGTCGCGGCCCAGCTCGAAGGCGACGCCGCCAGCCTGGTGCCGACCCAGGCGACCGCCGACGACATCTGCTTCCTCCAGTTCACCTCCGGTTCGACCGCCGCGCCCAAGGGCGTGATGATCACGCACGGCAACCTGATGGCGAACACGCGGTGCATCCTCGGCAGCCTGCTGCCGCGGTCGGACGGCCCGGAGCGCGGACTGTCGTGGCTCCCGCTCTATCACGACATGGGACTCATCGGCTTCGTGCTGTCGCCGCTGGTCGGCCAGTGCGCGACGACGCTGATGCCGACGCTCATGTTCCTCAAGCGGCCGGCGAGCTGGTTCCAGGCGATGCACGATCACCGGGCGACGTCGACGTTCGCGCCCAACTTCGCCTACGCGCTCGCCGCCAAGCGGATCAAGCCCGACGAGATGGCGCGGTGGGATCTGTCGTGCGTGACCGTGTTCGGCTGCGGCGCCGAGGTGGTGCGGGCGGACACCTTGCGACGCTTCGCCGATCACTTCGCTCCGGCCGGCATCCGCCACGAGGCGATGCTGCCCTGCTACGGCATGGCCGAGTCGACGCTGGCCGTGTCGTTCCATGCGCTCGGTACGCCGATGAAGGTCGACACCATCGACCAGGACGAACTGCGCTCCGCGGAACGTGCGGTCCCGGCGACAGGGCCGACCGCCGTGGAGGTGGTCGGCTGTGGCCGCGCCTTCGCCGGTCACGAGATCCGTGTGGTCGACGAGGATCGCCGGCCGGTCGGCGAGCGGGTGGTCGGAGAGATCGAGCTGCGGGGGCCGAGCATCACACCCGGCTACTTCGGCAACGCCGAGGTCACCCGCGCCAGCCTGGTCGACGGCTGGCTCCGCACCGGTGACCTCGGGTACCTCGCCGGTGGCGAGATGTTCGTGTGCGGGCGCAAGAAGGATCTCGTCATCATCGGCGGCCGCAACTTCGCGCCCGACGCGATCGAGGTGGTGGCCGCGACGGTGCCCGACGTCCGGCCCGGCAACGTCGTCGCCTTCGCGCGCGACGGCGCGCGCGGCACGGACGAGCTGGTGATCGCGTGCGAGTCGAAGTCGCCGGAGCACGCACGGATCGTCGAGGGCGTGCGAGCACGTGTGTCCGAGGAGCTGGGCCTGACCGTGGCGGACGTGGTCGTCCTGCCGGCCGGCGGGCTGCCGAAGACGTCGAGCGGCAAGCTCCAGCGGGCCCGCACGCGCGCGCGGTATCTCGACGGCACGCTGGCCCGATCGGCCGACCGCACCGCCGGCGGATCCGACAAGCTGCTGCTCGTGCGACATCTCCTGGTCTCGGTGGGCAGCCGGGTCCGATTCCTGTGGAGGCGCCTGCGATGATGTCGGAAGAGCAGATGATCGAGCGGTTCCGGACGATCCTGGCCGAGGTGGCCGAGCGCGAGGTCCCCGTGCTCGGGCCCGAGACCGAGATCCGATCGATCGGTGTCGACTCGATCGCGATGGCCGAGGTCGTCGCCCGCCTCGAGGACGAGCTCGGCATCGAGGTGCCGGCGGAGGCCTGGCTCAGCGTGTCGACGGTGCGCGATCTGCTTCGGGTGGCGACGTCGCCGGCTCCATCTCCCTGAGCACGCTGCGCTCGCCGGTGTGCGCCGCATGCGCCGCGAGGTAGGCCTGGATCCGGGGCGACTCGGCGACGTAGCGATCCTGGCAGCGCGCGACCGATTCGAGGGTCGCCTCGGCGAACTGCAGCCCTCGCGCGCGCAGGCGGTCGAGGCCGCCGCGATCGAAGCGCCACGGCCACGCCGAGATCTCGAGGTTCTTGTGGCCCAGCTCGAGGAATCGGCGCTGGCGCGATGGGATCGAGCGCAGCGGCACGTCGTCGACGCGCTGGTAGCAATGGACCTCGCGCGGCCGGTAGACGTCGGCCCACAGCCAGCAGAGGTCCCGCATCGTCGGGCACGTGTCGCGCTCGGAGACGACGTGGATGATCGAGTTGTCCTCGGCACCCTGGTGGGCCGCCATGAACGCCGCCTGGAAGGCATCCTCGTGAACGAAGTTGAGCGGCGATGGCGGCCCGACCGTGTACCAGATCGGCACGTACTCGCGGGTGAGCAGGCCGTCGATCGCCCGCCACATCTGGTACAGGCCGTAGTTCTTGCCGGCGTAGTGACCCGTCCGGCTGTCGCCGATCACGATCGACGGCCGCAGGATCACGTACGGGATCCCGCTCGCCGCGACCAGCCGTTCGGCCTCGCGCTTGGTGCGGGTGTACTCGGTCGGTTCGGCGTCGGCCGGCGGATCAGGGTGCAGCGCCTCGGGGAGCACGTCGGTCCGGTAGCCCGCGCAGTATGCGGTCGACAGGTACGTGAACCGACGGACCCCTAGCTGGCGGGCGAGCGCCAGCACGCCGGCGGTGAGTCCGACGTTGACCAGCAGCAGGTTGCGCAGGTCGAAGTAGTCGACGCAGCCGGCGCAGTGGGCGATCTCGTCGACCCCCGCGGCGCGCGCGGCCGCCTCCAGCTCGCCGACCCGCTCGATCGGCGGAAGCTCCACGAGCTGGACCCGCGCGAGCCGGCCTTCCGCGTCTGCCGCCGGCACACCCAGCTCGCCGAGCGCGAGCCGGATCCGCTCGCGGACTGCGCCCGGCTCGTGCACCGCACGGACCGGCAGCAGCAACGAGCGGTCGGTCTGGGCGAGCAGCGCGGCCGCGACCAGGCTCCCGAGATAGCCGCTGGCGCCGGTGACCAGGGTCGCGCTCATCGCCTTCCTGACATGGTCCGTGGCCTAGAAGGCGATCTGGCCGTTGAGCAGCACCACGTTGTTGTTGGCGTCGACCAGCGTGCCCATGCCGTTGTCGGCCTTGCGCTGGGTGTGGGTGAAGTTGAGCTGGAGCTTGGCGTGGTGCCCGTCGAGGAAGAGGTTGAGGCCACCGGTCCCCTTGATGATCTGATCCTTGTCGGCATCGGTGTTGGGGTCGAACCAGTCGAAGCGAGCCGCGCCCTGGAGATCATGGCCGGCGATCTGGGTGAAGGTGTAGCCCGCCGCGGCATAGGCGCCCATCGAGGTGACCGCCACCGGCATGGCGTCGAAGCTGTTGAACTTGCCCCAGTAGAACTCGGCCTGGGCGATCGTGCCGCCGTGCTCGTAGGCGACGTCGCCGCCGGCGATGGTGTGGACGCCCGGCTTGTCGCCATTCAGGGTCCGCAGCACCGACCCGGAGATCTGGAGGTCGTCGCTGGCGTGGAGCTCGAGGCGCGCCGCGAGATCGAGATCCTTCAGCGGGTCGGGCTTGCTGGCGCCCGATCCGTTGAAGATGCCGATCACGTAGCCGATCTTGCCGATCTTCTCGTGCGCCCACACGCCGATGTCGCGCTGGTCGCCGAACGTGCCGCTGACGATCGCGCGCTCGATGAACAGGAGCTTCGACGCCGAGCGGAGGCCCTCGAAGGAGATCGGCGTGTGGCCCTGGCCGAGCGTGATCTTCGCCTTGTCGAGGTGGCCGAACGTGATCGAGGCGTCCTGGAGGATCGCGCGGTTGGTCTCGTTGCCATCGAGCGAGCGCGACGGGTCGACCTGCACCTCGAACTCCACCTTGGGGATGATGCGTCCGGCCAGCTTGATCTCGGTCCGCCGGATGCGGAAGTTGGTCTTGGGGCCGCCGCCGTCGTGCTCGTTGTCGTCGAACGACTGGATGAACCAGACCTGCAGGAGGCCGTGGATCTCGAGGTGGCCCTGATCGCCGAGGCGGAGTCCGCCGGCGTCATCGGCCTGCGCCGCGGGCGGTGGCGTGGTCTCCGGTGCCGGGCCCGGCGTCAGGTCCGGACCGTCGGGCGGCGGCGTGGTCTCGTCGGTGGTGCCCTCGCCGCCGGTCGGCGGTTCCTGTGCCGCGGCGACGCCGGCACCGAGTGCGAGGAAGAACATCGTGGTGATGAAGGTGCGCTTCATGGGGTTCCTCGTCTCTCGAATGGTTGGGGGTCGTCGCCGGTCAGCCCTGGACGAAGGGCTCCATGTGATGGTCACCCAGCGGGATCGGGCACTTCGAATCGGGCCCGAACCACTTCTGGTAGATGGTCTGGTACTCGCCGCTGCTCCAGAGGTCGTGGAGCGCGTAGTTGACGGTGTCGCGCCAGTCCGAGTCGTTCTCGATGACGCCGATCCCGAAGTAGGCGGGCGAGTACGGCGTGTCGGTCTCCAGCAGCTCGCCGCCAGGCCCGACCTTGTGCCCGGCCAGCACCGCGGTGTTGATGATGATGGAGTTGTCGTCGGTGAAGCCGTCGATCTGCTGATCGACCAGCGCCTGGATCCCGGCCGCGTGGTTGTCGTACTGCTTGAGCACGGGCGGGGTCCAACCCTTCGCGTTGAAGTAGGCCACGATCTCGCCCTCCGACGACGACGACCGCTTGATGCCGATCGTCTTGCCGGCGAAGTCGGACAGGTCGCGCTTGCCCCCGGCGGCGCGATAGAGGACACCCTTGCCGTCCCAGCCGTACGGGACCGAGAAGTCGATGTTGGCGTCGCGCTTCCGGGTGATGTTGGTGTGGCACAGGGACATGTGCACCTCGCCCGACTGCACCCACGAGATGCGCGTCTCGTCGGTCACCGCCCGGAACTCGAGCTCGATCTTGGTGCCGGCCATCGCCTCGATGCGCTTGCCGACCGCGCGGGCGATCTCGATGTCGAAGCCGACCAGGTCGGCACCCTCCCGGTAGCCGAACGGGGCGGCCTCCTGTCCGACCCCGACGATGAGGCGTCCCCCCGACTTCACCTTGTCGAACGTGCTGGTGGCCGCCGCCGGCGCCGGCGTGGGCGCGGAGCCCGACCCCGATCCGACGGACGGCTTGGGCTTGTCCGACTTGGCCCGCTGACCGTGGACGACGTACCCGCCCGCGGCCCCTACAAGCAACGCGACAACCACCAAGGCCCAGTTCTTCATCGTCTCCTCCTCCTTAGACAGGGATGTGAGGCAACCGCGCGGTGGCGCGGCGCCGGTCCATGCGCAGCGCGGCCGCGCTGAGCAGGGTGGCCGGGATCCAGTAGTAGACGAGCACCAGGAACATCACGCCGGCGTACTGCGCCGGCTCCGATGCCAGCACGATGCGGCCGGTGTAGGTCAGCTCGGCCATGGCGACCACGGCGAGCGTCGAGGTGTCCTTGAAGACCGTGACCGCGAGGTTGATCAGATCGGGGCTCATGTTGCGCGCCGCGATCGGCAGCTCGATCCGGAGGAAGACCTTCCAGGGGCTGAGCCCGAGCACCTGGCCGGCCGCCAGGAGATCGCGATCCACGGACCGGAACCCCGCCAGCAGGATCTCGCACAGGTAGACGCCCGCATAGATCGAGAACGCGACGATCGCGAGTACGGCCGCTGGCGCGCGGATCGCGAAGAGCCGGTACGGCAGATAGAAGACGAGCAGGACGAGCAGCATGATCGGGAGGCCGCGAACGATCTCGATGAACGCGCGCAGCAGCGCCCGCAGCCCCCGCCGCATGACGCGCTCGATCGGGTCGACGTCGGGCCCGGCCGAGGTGGCGCGGTCGCCGAGCGCGAGCAGACAGCCGATCACGAGCCCCAGCGCGAGGCTGAGCGCCGTCACCAGCAACGTGAGCACCAGCCCGCCCGGCCGCTGCAACCAGGTCGGATAGCGATGATCGATCATCTCCGCGGGCTGCGGGTATCCGACGAGCAGCCTCCACATGAGGTGGCCGAGGTCCATCGAGCATCATCCCGCCGCCACGACCCGCCGCTGTTCGCGGGTGGCCCAGACGTTCAACAGCCGGCCGAGGATCAGGGCGAGTGCGAGGTGGACGCAGGCGGCGGCGATCAACGGCTCCGCCCACGAGAACGTCTGGCCGGCGATGCGGCCAGCCTGGCCGAGGATCTCCATCGATCCCAGCGGCAACGGGATGACGAGCGCCAGGGTCGAGTTCTTGGTGTTGTGGATGAACCGCGTGGCCAGGGCCGGCGCGGTCACCCGCAGGGCCTGCGGGTAGAGGATCCGCCGGCGGATCGCGCGCGCCGACAGCCCGAGGACGCGGGCGGCCTCGAGTTGCTGGCGCGGCACCCACTCGACGCCTGCGCGCAGGATCTCGGCCAGGTATGCGCCGGTGTTGAGCGAGAGGCCGAGCATCACCAGGTACAGCTCGAGGTCGCGCGGGAACGGCACGCCGGTCACCTGGCGGTAGAGACCCGGCAGGCCGAAGGTCACGAACAGGAGCAGCGGCACCAGGGGCAGGTTGCGGAAGATCATCACGTACGCCGCGCCGACGACCCTGAGCCAGCGCCGCGACGACATGCGGCAGCGGAGCACGGCGAAGGCGATGACCGTGGCGACGACCGCGCTGACCAGCGAGATGATCACCGTCATCGCGACGCCCCGGTAGAGCCAGTCGCGGTACGGGGAGGCGAAGACGAACCGGTCGAAGTCCATCAGGCCCACTTGCTCCGCAGCTGGTCGAGGACGCGAGGATCGTTGGAGACCTCGCACCGGCCTTCGCGGAGGACGGCGAACGACTGCGCGGCTTGCCGCGCGCACTCCACGTTGTGCGTCACCAGGATCATCGTCATCCCCGAGGCGGCGAGCTCGATGACCCGTTCGCAGACCTCGTCGACCTTGTCGGGATCGAGGTTGGCCGTCGGCTCGTCCAGCAAGAGGAGCAGCGGATCCATCGCCAGCGAGCGCGCGATGGCGACCCGCTGCTTCTCGCCGCCCGACAGCGCCGCGGGGTGTCGGCCGGCGAGGGCGGCGACGCCCATCCGCTCGAGCTCGTGCATGCCGCGGTCGCGAGCCTGCCGCAGCGGCAGTCCCTTCGCTTCCCGCAGCGCCAGCGCCACGTTCTCGATGGCGGTCAGGTGGGGGAACAGGCAGTGATCCTGGAACACCAGGCCGACCCTGCCGCGGAGCTGCGCCGGGTACTCCGTCGACGGCTTGACCGTCTGGTCGCCGATCCCGATCTCACCCGCATCGAGGTGGAGGAGCCCGGCCACCAGCCGCAACAGCGTCGTCTTTCCGCAGCCCGACGCGCCGCACAACGCCAGAACTGCCCGTTCTTCGAGAGAAAACGAGACATCGGCGAGGATCTTCTTCTCGCCGAGCCGCTTCGTCACCGAGCACAGGCGCAGAACCGATTGCACGGTGAACTCCCCTCGGGGCCAAGGATCGGTTCATCACGCCGAGGCTGTCAACGCCGCCCGAGGCATATTCCTAGGCGGCGCACCTGCGGCAGATGTCGGTCCGCCACGCTCGACGGTCGGGGAGTGGTCAGCGCACCGACGTCGTCCGCGCGACCGCCACCCGGCGCCGCATCGCGCGGGCGCGCGCCGCACGTCCCGCCGCCGCGCGGCGATGCGCGAAGCTGATGCCGAGCCAGACGCCGAGGAACGTCGAGACGGTCCACAGCAGCGCGGCGAGCCCGAGGAAGGGAAGCGACGTGACCTGCTTCAGCTGTCCGGCGACCGCGCCCACCTTGTCGAGCGGCGCCTTCAGCTCGGCGACGTCGCGCATCGGTGGCCCGAGCGCCGAGACGGCGTCCAGCGAAGGCTGCAGCGCGCCGACGTTCTTCATCGAGTCGCCGAGCGCTGCGACGGCGGCGAGGCTCGGCTGGAGGTCGGCGACGCGGACCATCGGATCCTTCAGCTCGGCCACCGCCGCCATCTGCGGGCTGAGCGCCGCCATGCTCTTCAGCGGACCTTCCAGCGCGACCACGGCACCCAGCCCGCCGCTGAGCCGGTCCATCGACGGGCCCAGCCTGCCGACCGCGCCCATCGTCGTGCCCAGCGCGGCGAGGCCCAGCATCGGATCCCGCAGCGCGGCCACGTCGTTCATCGGCTCGCGGAGACCCGCGACGTCGGTCATCGGGTCGCGCAGCGCTGCGACGTTGTTCATCGGTTCGCGCAGCGCCGCGACGTCGGTCATCGGCTCTCGGAGCGCCGCGACATCCGTCATCGGCTGGCGCAACGAGGCCATCGTACCGGCGCTGTCCTTGATCGCCGCCAGCGCGGAGCAGCCAGGAACAACCACGATCACCAGCACCGCGAGCAGCTTGGTCCGCATGGTCCATCGTCGCGCCAGCGCGCGCGCTCGCGCAAGCGCACGTCGTCATCGGCCCGTGTCGACGCGACGCCACGTGCCTGCCCTTGCCACCTGCCCAGCCAGCCTCGACTCGCACCCCAGGTCGAGCGAGCCATCGACGTCACCGCACCGCACGCTTCATGCGAGAGTCTCGTCCGTGCTGACCTTCAATCAGCTACTCCGTGTGGCCGACCTCGATCCCGGGACCGTGCGCCTGCTGCGCCACCGCGATTCGAAGCCCCAGATCCATCGCGCGCTCTACGAGGCCGCGCTCGCGCTCGACCCGCGCTTCGCGCAGTACCAAGAGCGCCAGGGTACGCCGCAAGTGATCGAGCAGTTCCGTGCCGCGAAGTACCTTGCAGGGTTCGTGGTTGAACCCGGGACCGGCGCGACGGTGTTCGCCGGCGTCTGGGAACGCCTCGACCAGCGCGCCGAGCGGAAGGACAACCCCTTCGGCGCCGACCCACCGACGTCGAAGGCGGTGGAGTTCTACACGCGCCGGCTCGCGCAGTTCGATGACTACTGCGGGCGGCTCGTGATCGACTGGGGTGACGGAACGCGTGCCTGGGTGCAACGCGCCGACAACCAGGACAAGCCGATCGTCGAGCTTCGCCGAACGAAGCAACCGCCACCCTTCCCCGGAGTCTTGCGGTTCCAGTCCTCGCTCGACCAGATCGAAGGACTACCCGCCGGATGGGTCGAGGTGCTCACGAACGCTCGCGGCGTCTACCTGCTCGTACGGCGCAAAACAGGCGAGCAGTACGTCGGCTCCGCGTACGGCGCCGCCGGGTTCTTCGGTCGTTGGCTCTGCTACCAGGACGGCCACGGCGGCAACGTCAAGATGCGCGAGCTGGCCGCCTCGGCGTCCGAGTACGACGTCACGATTCTCGAGGCCGCCTCCAGCGACGCGACGATGGAGGACATCTGCGCGCGTGAGACCCTGTGGAAGCAGAAGCTCGGGACCCGGGTGGTAGGCCTGAACCGCAACTGATCCATGCCGGGCGGCGCGGGACGTCGCACCGTCGATTGGACGGTGAGTCGCGGACGAGGCCGGCGCCTCTTCCACCGGTCCCGCTCGTGTTGCACCATCCCCACAGACGGAGGCGCGCGTGCTGAGCATCAGGGTCGAGACGGACATCGAGGTCGGTGAGCCCGACGAGGACGCAGGCCTCGTCACCTGGTGGGACGTCTCGATCACCTGGGCGGCCCCAGATGGCGAGGGTGCCCCAACGTCCATCGGCAAGGTGCGCGCCGCGACGATTCACGTCGGAGCGGCGCTGAACGCCGGCGTGGCGATGGCCGACGTTCTCGATGCGGACAGCGCGGAGCTGGAGGCCCTGTACGACGTGTTCTTCGACGGCAACGTGCTGCGCGAGGAGTTCGAGTCCGGGGTGGGCGATGGCCTGCTCTACATCGCGGACATCGAGATGCCGGATGTCTGGCGGCAGCGCGGCGCCGACCTGGCGGTCGTGCATCAGCTCGGCGACGCGATCGGGATGGGCTGCGGCCTGATCATCCTCCCCCCCGATGCGTCAGCCCAGGAGGCGCGATGGGCTCGCCTTGGCTTCGAGGCCACGTCGGAAGCCGGCTATCTCTACCGCGAGCAGTCGGTCGTCAGCCCGCGCGTCGTCGCCGCCGCGGACGACTGCTTCGAGGTCATCCCAGGTCGGCAGCCGCCGCACGACGATGACTGATGCCAGCCTCGCGCACGCCCCCGACAGCAGGCTCGCCGTTGCTGCCACGCCGCTGCCACGCGGGACGGAATCCCGCGGTACGCGACGGCCCACCACGGGATCCAAGCCTGCGACAACGCTTGCAACCAGGCGAACGGCGCCGCTACGCTCTGAGCGGGGACAGGATCCGGGGTGCCAACGTGTCGAGATTGCTCATGAATCGAAGGGCACCGCGAAAGATTTCTGGCACGGAGTTTTCTTCGCGGTGGCGTCCAATTCTGAAGGAATCGCGGTTGGTTAGCCCCCCGGAGCCTGTCCCCGCCGTCACCGCCGTCAGTTGTCGACGGCGCCCTCGTCGATCCAGGTGGCGATGGTTTGGAGCTGCTGCGCGGTCAGTGGCGAGGCCGGCGGCGGCGGCATGACGCTGCCCTCGTAGAGCGGGCCGCCGCCGCGCAGCTTGGCCATGAGGTAGCTGGCGCCCGAGCTGGAATCGCCGGCGGTGACGCGCGGAATGTTCACCTCCGCGGCGAGGACGCCGATGGTCTGCGCGCGGGCGGCCGCGCCGTTCGACAGGTCGAGGCCGAGCTCGGGGAACGGCGGCGCGTGGCAGCCGTTGGCGGCGCAGCTCGCCGCGAGCACCGGCGCGACCTGCGTCGAGAAGGTGACCGTGATCGGCGGCGTGGTCGCGCTGCGCTCGACGGTGTTGCCGTCGTGGTTGCCCGACTGGTCGCGCGCGCGGACGACGAAGAACCAGGTCGTCGCCGGGGTCAGGCCGCCGACGGTGAAGGCGTCGGCGCCCGGCGGGCTCGACATGGTCGGCGCGGCGAAGTTCTCGCCGCCGGCGTGGGTGGCGGCGTAGACGTCGTAGACGAGGTCGGCGCGCGGCGTGAGGTCGTCGGAGCCCTCGGCCCAGGTGAGCCGCACGTGGCCGGGGTTGAGCGCCGTGGCGGTGGTGACGCCGGTGAAGGTCGGCGCGAGCGTGTCTGCGGTGGTCGTCGCCGACCGCTCGACGAGGTTGCCGTCGACGTTGCCGGCGCCGTCGCGCGCGCGCACGACGACGAAGTACGGCGTCGAGGCGAGGAGGCCGGTGAGCCGCACGGCCGTCGCGCCGGGGGCGGACAGCGCGGCCGGGGTGGTGAACGTCTCCAAGCCGGGGCTCGTGGCCGTGTAGACGAGGTAGCGGAGCTGCTCGGGGGGCGTGACGTTGTCGCTGCCCGCGTTCCAGGTGACGTCGAGCTCTCCCGCGGATGCGGTGGGCGCGGCGCTCGCGGCGCCGGCGAAGACGGGCGGCGTGACGTCGGCGGTGGTCGTCGCGGTGCGCTCGACGGTGTTGGTGTCGTCGTTGCCGGCGGCGTCGCGGGCGCGGACGACGAACGCGTAGGTCGTCGACGGGGCGAGGCCGGTGGCGACCAGGCCGGTGGCGCCCGGCGCGCTCGTGTAGGTGGGCTGCGCGAACGACTCGGCGCCCGCGGTGGTGGCGCGGTAGACGTCGTAGACGAGCGCGGCGGCCGGCGTGAGGTCGTCGGTGGCGGGGTTCCAGGCGAGCGTGATCGACGACGAGCCGGCGGGCGCGGCGCCGGTGAGGCCGGCGAAGACGGGCGGCGTGCCGTCGGCGGTGGTGGTCGCGCCGCGCTCGACGGTGTTGCCGTCATGGTTGCCGGCCTGATCGACCGCGCGCACGACGAAGACGTACGGCGTGAGCGGCGCGAGGCCGGTGGCGACGAACGACGTCGCGCCGGGCGCGGTGACGTAGGTCGGCGCGGCGAAGCTCTCGCTGCCCGGGCTCGTCGCGCGGTAGATGCGGTAGACGAGGTTGCCGGCGAGCGTGAGGTTGTCGGTGCCGGCGTCCCAGGTCAGGCGGATGCTGCTGTCGCCGGCGGCGGTGGCGCTGGTGACGCCGGCGAAGGCGGGCGGCTGGACGTCGACCAGCGCCGGCGTGGTGGCGGAGCGCTGGACGACGTTGGCGTCGACGTTGCCGGCGGCGTCGCGGGCGCGCACGACGAAGAAGTAGGTGCGGTTGGCGAGGAGGCCGCCGGCCGAGAAGGTCGTCGCGCCGGGCGGCGTGACGTACGTCGGGTTCGAGAAGTCCTCGGCGCCGGCGCTGGTCGCGCGATAGACGAGGTAGGTCAGCTCGGCGGCCGGGGTCGCGTCGTCGGAGGCGGCGCTCCAGCCGAGGACAACGGCGTTCGGCGCGGGGTCGGCGGTCGCGACGCCGGCGAAGGTCGGCGCCACGGTGTCGAGCGTGGTGACCGAGCGCTCGAGCGCGTTCGCGTCCTCGTTGCCGGCGGCGTCGCGGGCCCGCACGACGACGAAGAAGGTCGTCGACGGAGTGACGCCGGGGAGCGTCGCGTGGGTGACGCCGGTGACGGTGGCGGTCGGGCTCGCGAAGCTCTCCGCGCCCGCGGTGGTGGCGACGTAGACGCGGTAGGCGATCGACGCGGCGGGCGTGGCGTTGTCGGTCGCGGCCGCCCAGGTGACGTCGAGGGTGCCGGGGGCGGACTCGGTGACGGCGGTGGCGCCGCCGAAGTCGGGCGGTGTGAGGTCGGGCGTGTCCGCCTCGCGCTCGACCGTGTTGCCGTCCTCGTGGTCGGCCTCGTCGACGGCGCGGACGACGAAGACGTGGCGCGCGCCGGCGGCCAGGCCGTCGATCGTGGCGCGGGTCGCGGCGGTGACGGTGAGCCGCGGCGTGGCGAGCTCCTCCGCGCCGGGCGCGTCGCCGACGTAGACGCGGTAGCGGAGGCGGCTCGGCGGCGTGCGGTCGAAGGCCGGGCTCCAGGCGAGGTCGACCGTGTGCTCGCCGGTGGCGGTGGCCGACGTCAGGCCGGCGAAGACGGGCGGGTCGTCGCCGGCGTCGGGCGGCGGCGCGGGGCTGTCGTCGGGCGGCGCGCCGGCGGCGATCCAGCGGCGCACGGCCTCGAGCGTCTCGGCTGCGACCGGTTGCAGCGGCGGCATCGGCTGGCCGATGCGGTGATCGCAGGCCGGATCGAGCGTGCAGACGAGGTAGCTGTCGTCGGGGGCGCCGGGATCGACGAGGAGGCGGCCCGGCGCGGCGGCGGCGTGGGCGCGGACCAGGTGCGCGTAGCTGACGCCGGGGCCGAGGTCGATGCTGGCGGGCGGCGCGGCGGTCGGCGAGCGGTGGCAGGCGGCGCCGGCGCAGCTCTGGTCGAAGATCCGCTGGATGTCGTCGTAGGCGGGAGGCGCGGGGTCCTCGGCGCGGGTCCCGCAGGCGGCGGCCGCGAGCGCGAGCGCGGCGGCGAGGACGGCGGCGAGGGCGGCGAGGCGCGGGCGCCACACGCGCGTCACGGGTACACGATGCGCGCGCGCACGCCGAAGCCGTCGCCATCCGGCGGCGTCGCGCTGCCGTCGCTCCACGCGAGGATGAGCGAGCCGTCGGGCAGGATCGCGAGCGACGGCTCCTCCTGGCTGCCGGCGGTGATCGTGTTCGCGATCCGCGAGTCGCCGAGCGGCGTGAGGTTCGCATCGAAGCGGCGGAAGCGGATCGCGCAGGTGTCACCGTCGCTGTCGGCGCCGCAGGTGGACCACGCTGCGGCGAGGGTCGCGCCGTCGCCGGCGAGCGCCGCCGGGGTCGGCTCGCAGCCGTCGGTGACGGTGGCGTCGCTGCCGACGATCGTGCCGGCGGTCGACAGCCGCCGGAGGACGAGCTGGCCTTGGTCCGCGTCGCCGCCGCTGGTGGTGCGCGGGTAGAGCAGCGCGACGTCGCCGCCGACGGCGGTGAGCTGCGGTTCGCCGACCTCCTCGGCGGCGGGCCTCGACGCGAGGACCAGATCGCCGCCGGTGCGCGCGACCCCCGCCGACGTGTAGAACCGCCCGCGCAGGGTCGTCCCGGTGCGCCAGCCGACCGCCATCGCGAGGCCGTCGCCGAGCCAGGCGAGCGCCGGCGGGGCCGGTTCGGTCATCGCCGTCGTCGACACGGTGTACGCAGTGTCGGCCTGCGTGACCGGGTTCGCGGTCGGCTGGCCGTCGGCCGACAGGTAGCGCGCGCGGACGAGGTACTGGCCGGCGGTCGGCGCGTCCTCGGTCCAGGCGACGACGAAGCGGCCGTCGGGCACCGCGATCACCGCCGGCGTCGTCGGGTCGGTGCCGGTGGCGACTTCGGTGTCGCTCGCGGTGAGCGCGGCGCCGTCGGCGTCGACGACGACCGCCAGCAGATCGGTGCCGGTCGACCAGACCGCGAGCGTGTGGCCCGCGCTGCTGGTCGCCAGCGACGGCTCGTAGCCGGTCGTGTCGCTGCGGTTGATGATGAACTCGCCGGTGCCGGCCGCGAGCGACGTCGCGACCGGCCGGCCGTGCGCGTCGAAGCGCCGGCCGAAGACGTCGCAGCGGCCGACGACCTGACACGAGTCGGACCAGCCGATCGTCGCCACGCCGCTACTCGAGACGGCGATCTGTCGCCCGCCCGCGTCGCCGCGGAAGGCGAGCGCCTGATCGCCGACGAACGACGTGTTGACCAGGAAGTCGGTCGGCTCGAGCATCACGGTCGCGCTGCCGCCGGCGGCGATCGGCGTGGTCGCCTCGCCGTGGGCGATCAGCGTGCCGGTGCCATCGTCGGCGTCGACGGTGATGCCGAGCTCGCCGCCGCGGTCGCCGGTGTCGACGCTGAAGGTCAGCGGGAAGCTGCGGCCGTCGACGACGAAGCTCTCGGCCTGCGTGGCGCTGGCGTTGGCGAGCGAGATCGCGAGCGTGCGCACGTCGCCGACCGCCGGCCGCGCGTCGATCGTCACGACCGTGTAGCTGCCGCCACCGCAGCCGGCGGCCGCGAGCGCGGCGACGAGCGGTGCGAGGAGCGACGAGGCAAGGCGCATGACGGCGGACCCGGAGGGAGGATTCTAGCGAATCCGCGGGGCGCCGACTTCAGTGGAAGTCGACGTTGCCGAGGTCGGTCGACGGCGCGCCGTCGCCGCTGGTGACGACGAGCGTGCCGACGGTGATCGCGGTCACCGCGGCGACGCCGCCCCAGAACCAGCCGCGCTCGTAGAGGGGGCGCGGCCTGCGGCGCGGTGGCGGCGGTGGCGGCGGCGGGTGCGAGGCGCGGTCGCGGGCGGCGGCCGCGTCGAGGTCGTGCTGCTTCTGCTCGAGCTCGTCGATGAGCGCGAGCACGGCGTCGCGGTTCGAGGCATCGGGCACCTGCCGCAGGTAGTTGCGGTAGCCGAAGATCGCCTGCTTGTAGTCGCCGAGGTTCCGGTGACACTGCGCGATGTTGTAGAGGAAGCCGGGCAGCGGCTTCCGGTCGTAGGCGGCCTCGTACTCGGCGAGCGCCTCCTCGAAGCGGCCGAGGTTGAACAGCTTCTCGCCGCGCTGGAAGTGCTTCTTCGCGGCGCGGGTGTCGGGATCGTCGGCGCGGGCGGGGCGCGCGCCCGAGAGGAGCATCGCGACGCCGAGCAGGAGCGCGACGACGACGGCGGCCGGTGAGCGGCGGCGGGCGGGCGACGTCATTTCTCGTTCGCGAACGGATCGATCGTGTCGGTCGGATCGACGGTCTGGTGCTGCTTGACCGTCGGCGGCGGAGGAGGCGGCGGCGGGTTGTCGGTGGCAGGCGGCTGGGGCGGCTCGGGCGCCTGCGGGCTGCGCGGCGGCGAGTTGCCGCGGAGGGAGTGCCTGCGGCCTGTGCCGGCGGTGGGGCGGTCGTCGGCGGCCGGTACGTCGTCGTCGACGGGCGGGGCGGCGGCGTCGTCGAAGTGGACGGCGATCGACGGCGGCGGGGCGGCGAGGTCGATGGCGATCGTCTGATCGGCGTGGCCGTCGAGGCGGACCGTGTAGTCGCGGCGATCGGCGGCGTCGCCGTCGGTCGGATCGATCGCGAGGTTGCACGGCGCGACGCAGAGCTCGACGCCGCTGCTGGCGCGCAGCACGTGCGCGCCGGCGGGCGCATCGATGCGGACCTCGACGAGCGCGGGAGCCGTCGGGGGCGGCGGCGCGGCGGGCGCGGCCGGCTGGGCCTCGGCGGAGCCGGTCGTCGCGCCGGTGACCAGCGGCGGCGCGGGCGGCGTGACGTTCGCGGGCTGCGCGGCCCTGGCCTCCGGCTCCTCGTCGCGGTGGCGGGCCGCCGCCACGAGAGCGCCGGCCACGCCGATGCCGGCCGCCACCGTCGCCATCGCCGCGAGCCACAGCCGGCGCCGCGACCGCGGGACCAGCGTCGGATCGAGCCGGAGCAGCGACGCGGCGAGCGCCGGATCGCCCGGGTACGGCGTCAACGACCGCGCCTCTCCCGACAGCGACGCCGCGAGCGACAGGTCGATCGGAGGCGGAGGCACCGGCAACGGCGCGGAGTGCGCCCCCGGCGGGGGCGTGGTCGTCGCGAACGGCGGCGGCGGCCGTCGCCCGCTCGCGTGCCCCGCCCCGGGCATCGCCGCCGGCAACTGCCCCGACGCGCGACGCACCGCCGCCGGCGGCGCGTCCGCCGTCTCGAACGTGGCCAGCAGCTCGATCAGCTCCTGCCGCAGCTCCGCGACCGACTGGTTGCGCCGGTCCGGCTCCTTCTCGAGGCACCGCAGGATGATCTCCTCGAGGCGCGGATCGAGGGTCGCGCCGCGCGGCGTCTGCCGCGGCGGGTGCGGCGCCTCGTTCAGGTGCTTGCGCACGTACTCGCCGAACGAGCGCCCGCGGAACAGCGGCTGGCCGCAGAACAGCTCGTACATGATCGCGCCCAGCGAGTAGATGTCGGCGCGCTCGTCGATCGGCAGGCCGCCCGCCTGCTCCGGCGACATGTACGCGGGCGTGCCGATCACCGAGCCGGCTGCGGTCTCGAGGCCGACGTCCTCGTCGTCGCGATTCAGCAGCTTGGCGACGCCGAAGTCGAGCAGCTTGATGGTCTCGGCGCCGTCGCCGGTCGGCATGACGACGACGTTGTCCGGCTTGAGGTCGCGGTGGATCACGCCGACCGCGTGCGCGGCGGCGAGGCCGTCGCAGATCTGGATCAGCAGCCCGAGCGCGCGCGGCAGGTCGAACGAGTGGCGCGACCAGGAGCCGAGGCTCTGCCCGCGCAGGAGCTCCATGATGATGTACGTCGTGCCGTCCTCGAGCTCGACGAAGTCGGTGACGTCGACGATGTTGCGGTGGCGGATCCGGTTGACGGTCCGCGCCTCCTGGAAGAAGCGGCTGACCGAGTCGCGCCGCCGCGAGTAGTCCGAGCGCAGGAGCTTGAGCGCCACCTCGCGGCCGAGCCGCACGTGCTCGGCGCGGTAGACGAAGCCCATGCCGCCCTTGCCGATCAGCGCGTGCAGGCGGTACGCGCCCAGCGTGTGGCCGATCCGGTCCTCGGGGTGCTCGGTCGCCGGTGGCGGGGGCGGCGGCGGGTGCGGCGTGCGCGGGCCGCGGGCGCCGCTCGGCGGCCTGCGCGCCACCGGGCTCTCGACGCGGGTCGGCGGCCGGTCGTGCGTTCCCATCGGCGCCGCCGACAGCGGTGGCAGGCCGGGCTCGTCGTCGAGCGCGTCGTCCTCGTCGTCGCCGGCGTCCCACTCGGCGGGCAGCGGGATCGACTCCGTCTCCTCGCGCGCCTCGCCGCGCGGGCGCGACCCGGTCGCGCCGCCGACGCCGGTCACGCGTCCGGTTCCGGTGCGAGGAGGAAGGTCGCGAGGCACCGACATGAGCTTACCGGGGGGCACCCGGTGGCGGCCATGCCTATTGTACGAGCCGGCCGGCGCGCGGAGCAACCGCACCCGGGTTGCGTCCCGGCGACGGCGGCGCCCTGCCGCAGGTTGCCGGCACCGCGAGCTGCGCCCGCGAGACGTCGGTCAGCGCACGCGGATCGCGTCCGCGATGACGACCTTGCCGCTCGCCGCCTGCCGCGACAGCGCGACCTTGTTCCAGCCCGCCGAGAACTGCCACGTCCCCAGCGTCACCCACTGGCTGCCGGCGGTCTGCTGGTTCTTGACCGCGCGGCCAACCTCGGCCCCGCTCGCGTCGGTGGCGGTGAACGTCGCGGCCGTCGAGCGGTTGGTGCCCTGCGTCCACCACGCCTCGACGACGCGGCTCTGCGCCGAGGGCAGGTAGAAGAAGAACGTCGCCGGCGACGCGGTCGACCCGGTGTCGGCGAACCAGTAGCCGCTCCCGTAGTAGCCGGGCGTCGCCGACGCCGACGTCCAGGTGCCGCTCAGCTCGATGCGCGCCACCGACGCGTCGTTGTTGGCGTTGTTCGAGTCGACGATGATCGCCGCCGGCGGGGGCGTGCCGCCGCCGCCGCCGCCGCCGCCACCACCGCCGTCGTCGCCGCAGATCGTCCGCACGCGATCGATGTAGTGCGCCCATGGCCAGTTCGGGCCCGGGTCGGTGCGGTTCCACGGCTGGAGCTGACCGTGGCCGACGATGTGGTTGCGGTCGCGCGGGATGTCGTGGTCGCGCGTGATGTCACACGTGAGCTTCGCCGACGCCTCGATGAGGCCGTTCGCCCAGGTCGCCTGGCTGCCGAAGCCCGCGTGCTCGATGCCGATCGCGAAGTTGTTGACCGACACGCCGTTCTTGCCGCACTGGCTCTGGCCGTTGCGCGAGCAGTCGTAGGTCGCGGCGACGTGCCAGGCGCGGCTCGCCTCGCGGACGAGCTGCGTGATCTCGGAGCCCGACTCGTTGACGACGTAGTGCGCGCTCGCCTGCGCCTGGGTCTGCCGCAGCCAGCCCCAGCAGCCGGCGTAGTTGCCCTCGCAGGTGTGGATCACGACCATGGTGATCGCGGTGCCGGCGGGGCGCGAACCGAAGTTCGGCGACGGCCGCCAGACGGCGTCGGCGTAGTCGGCGGTGCCGACGTTGTAGGTGCCGCTGCCGGTCAGGAACGACGGCAGCTCGCCGTGCGGGCGGATGGTCGCGATGCTCTCGCCCGACTCCGCCTCCTCGTGGGCGCCCTCGCGGAGGACGCGGAGGACGCCGTCGTGGATGTACGAGGCGCGCGCGTCGTCGTCGACGATGCCGGTCCATGCCTCGACGACGGGCATCCACGCCATCAGGTCGTCGCCGCTGACGCCCTGCGCCTGGGCCTCCTCGGCGAGCAGGTGGGCGGCGGCCTCGATGTTCGAGGCGGCGTAGCCCTCGACCTCGTCCTGGCCCAGGCCGGCGAGCGCCGCGCCGCGGGCGACCATCTCCGGCGAGAGGTCCATGACGCCGACGCCCGTCGTCTGGCCGTCGTTCTCGACCGCGCCCGCGACCATCTCCCACCGGGTCTCGACGTAGCCGATCGCCTTCAGCAGGTCCGACGGCACGCCGGTGTCGGCGGCGGCCTGGTCGAAGTCGCGGTCGAGGTCGGTGACGACGGCGGCGCTGATGCCGTCGTTGATCGTCACGTCGGTCGTACAGGCGCCGAGCCCGGCGGCGGACAGGATGGCGACCAGGGCGGCGGCGGCGGTGCGGTTCATGGCGGGCTCCGGGAGGAGGGCGTGGGCCGTGGCCAGTCCAGCAGCCACCGTGCCAGCGCCGGTGCGCACCATGTAGTCAACAGAAGTTCCGTTGGAGGACCGGTGGTTGCGCGCGGATCGCCGCGCGGCGAGCGGCGCTGGTCGCCACCGGTGCCCACGGCAGGTGGCAGCACCGCCGCCCACGGGCTGCGACCGACTGTGGGCACGCCCGCGTCGGCGGCTCGGGGACCGCGGCGCAAATTGGTCAGGCCACCTGGTGGCTGACACCACGCGAAGCGCCGGCGGTGGGCGGCTTCGGCAGATTGGTCAGACCAATTTGGGTGGCTGACACCACGACGGCGCGGGACTGCTCAGATTAATTCTGGCGGTGGCTGACACCACGCGAATGGCGGTGGGCGCCGTCGCTTTAGGGCTGACACCAGGAGAAGGGCGGAGCGCGGCGACGGTGCGGATATCCGTCAGACTAATTCTGGCGGTGGCTGACACCACGCGAAGGAGCGAGGGACGGTGCTCGTCTCGCGGACCGGTCAGACTAATTCTGGCGGTGGCTGACACCAGGCAAAGGAGCGAGGGACAGTGCTCGTCTCGCTGACGGCTCAGACTAATTCTGGCGGTGGCTGACACCACGCGAAGGAGCGAGGGACGGTGCTCGTCTCACGGACGGGTCAGATCAATTCTGCCGGCGGCTGACGCCACGCAGATTGGTAAGACCACCTCGGGGTGGCTGACACCATGCGAAGGAGCGAGGGACGGTGCTCGTCTCGCGGACTCCTCAGACTAATTCTGGCGGCGGCTGACACCAGGCGAAGGAGCGAGGGACCGGGCCGTCGCGCAGATTGGTAAGACCACTTCGGGTGGCTGACACCGCGCCGAGCGAGGGACGAGGCCGTCGCAGATTGGTAAGACCACTTCGGGTGGCTGACACCACGCGAAGGAGCGAAGGACGAGGCCGTCGCGCAGATTGGTAAGACCACTTCGGGGTGGCTGACACCACGCGATGGGGTGTGCTCCACTGCCGGCCACCATCGCGGACGTACCGTTCTTCGACATGCGCGCCGAGCTCGCGGCGGTGCGGCCGGCGGTCGACCAGGCGGTCGCGCGCGTGCTCGACAGCGGGGTCTTCATCGGCGGCCCCGAGGTCGAGGGCCTCGAGCGCGAGCTGGCGGCGGCGCTCGGCGTCCGCCACGTCGTCGGCGTCAGCTCCGGCACGGACGCCTTGCTGGTCGTCGCGATGGCGCTCGGCTGGGGCCCGGGCGACGAGGTCGTCACCACGCCGCTCAGCTTCTTCGCGACGGTCGGCGCGATCCTGCGACTCGGCGCGCGGCCGGTCTTCGCCGACGTCGACGAGCGGCTGCTGCTCGATCCGCAGGCGGCCGCTGCCGCGGTCACGCCGCATACGCGCGCCGTCCTGCCGGTGCACCTGTTCGGGCTCCGCGCGTCGCCGGCGCCGGTCGCGGTGCCGATCGTCGAGGACGCGGCGCAGGCGATCGGCTCGGGACCGCCGCGCGGCCTGGCCGCGACGCTCTCGTTCTTCCCGACGAAGAACCTCGGCGCGCTCGGCGATGGCGGCGCCGTGCTCACCGACGACGACGCGCTCGCCGCGCGGCTCGCGCTCCTGCGCCGGCACGGGGCCGAGGCGCGCTACCACCACGTCGCCGTCGGCGGCAACTTCCGCCTCGACGCGCTGCAGGCCGCCGTGCTGCGCGCGAAGCTCCCGCACCTGGCGGCGTGGACCGAGGCGCGCCGGGCCCACGCCGCGCGCTACCGCCGCCTGTTCGCGTCGGCGGGGCTCGCCGGCGCCGAGCTCACCCTGCCGCCCGACGAGCCAGGGCACGTCTACCACCAGTTCGTCGTCCGCGCGGCCGCGCGCGATCGCCTGCGCGCGCACCTGACCGCCGCCGGCATCGGCAGCGAGGTCTACTACCCGTCGCCGCTGCACCTGCAGCCGGTGCTCGCCGCGCTCGGCTACCGCGCCGGCGCGTGTCCGCGCGCCGAGGCGGCCTGCTCCGACGTGCTCGCGCTGCCAATCCATCCCGCGCTGACCGACGGCGCGATCGAGCAGGTGGTGGCCGCCGTGAAGGCCTTCTACCGCTAGCGCCGAGGCGGCCTGCTCGACGTGCTCGCGCGCCGATCCATCCCGCGCTGAGACGGCGCGATCGAGCAGATGGTGGCCGCCGTGACGGCCTTCTACCGCGAGCGCCAAGGCGATCACTTGGCCGACGGCGCCAGCTGGGCGGGTTGGTTGGCGTACCGATGCCGCGGCCGACGACTGATGGCTGATGGCTTGTGGCTTGTGGCTTGTGGCTTGTGGCTTGTGGCTTGTGGCTTGTGGCTGGTGGCTTGCGGCTGACGCCTGGTGGTTGGTGGCCGACGCCTGGTGGCTGATGGCTGGTGGCTGGTGGCTGGTGGCGGCCGGCGGCCCGCTGCCCGCTGGCGGCGCGGCTGCCGGGTGACTAGCGCGGCGGGGGCTCGGCGGGCGCGCCCGTCGACGGTACGTGCCGCCACGCCGCCTCGCGATCGTCGAGCGCGAGCGCCACCGTCAGCCGTGCGGCCGCCCGCGCGAGCCGCAATGCCGCGCGCGCGGTCAGCGCCGCCCGCGGCAGCGCCCGCGCCACGTCCGCGACGCCGACGATCTGCGACCGGTGCACGAGCCCCAGCTCGTCGGAGACCTGGTTGTCCCCGGCGTGCACCCACCAGTCGAGCCCCGGCACCGACAGGACCAGCCGGTGCAGCTCGAACGTCCCGCGCCGGTTCACGAACGCCGCCACGGCGCCGCGGCGGGCCTGCCCGGGCCGCACGCGCACGCGGTCGCCGAGCCGGATCGCCGGCTCCATCGACACGCCGGCGCAGGTGAGGATCAGCCCCTCGCGGCTCGCCACCCGGTCGCGCGCGAGCTCGAGGCGCGCCCTCACCTCGGCGGGGAGCTCGACGCCGCCGAACGCGACGCGCTGCAGGCTGCGGTACCAGGACAACGAGAGACCCTCCAGGACGTAGACGAGTGCCAGCCTCGCCGGCGAACCGCCGGCGACCACACGACCCGCGGCGCCTCGAGGGGCGCCACGCCGCACGCGCCCGCGGCGGCGGCCGGTCGCCGCTCGCATCACGCGACGCTCGCCGCCCCGTGCCGACGGCGCTCGAGCCTGACCGGTCAGGACCGGTCGGGGTTGCCGCCCGGACAGACGAACCGGTTGGCCTTGCCACACGACAGCGCCAGCGTCTCGAACACCTCGTCCGAGATCACCGCCGGGCGCTCGTACGGCTTCTTCGGCCGCTCGCTGCGCTCGTCCTTCTTGCCGTCGTTCATGGTCGCTCCATCGTAGCAGAACCCATCGGTCGGGCCAAACCCCGGCTCAGCGCGTCACAGCCCGTCGTCCCACAGGATCTGGAGGCCGCCGTCCTGGCTCGCGCTGGTCCAGTCGGCCCAACAGATGTCGCGGAGGCCGTCCGCGTTCACGTCGCCGGCCCAGATCGCCGAGATCGGGCTGCCGCCGAAGCCGGGCACGTTGCTCGTGAACGTGGCCGGACCGGTGACCACGTAGTTGGGCGCCGGCGGGTTCTGCGAGCCGGCGCCGACCGGGCCGAACCACACGTCGAGCACGTCCTGGTTCGTGCCGGGCGCGCGGCCGGCGATGATCAGGTCCTCCACGCCGTCGCCGTCGACGTCGGGGGCGAGGCCGTTGGCGTTGTTGACGATCGCCATGCCGAACTGCGCCGGCTGGCCGCCGGGCGGCCCGGCGATGATCGTGAGCGCGACGCCCGGCGCGGTGGTGTCGGCGGTGCCGTTGGTGCCGACCGTGTCGCCGTCGATGATGTAGACCACGCCGTTGTCGGCCTGGTAGCGGTAGTCGCCGATGACGATCTCGCGCGCGCCGTCGCCGTTCTGGTCGGCGATCGAGCCCATCGTCGAGCCCCACTCGGTGACGGTGTCGACGGTGACCTCGCGGATGCGCACGTCGCGGCCGGCCGTGAACGGCGCGCGGGTGACGCCGGGCGCCCCCGGGCGGCCCTGGCCGCGGTAGACGACGACCGTCGCGTTCGGCAGGCCGTCCTCGGCGTAGGCGACGCCGAAGTCGTCGGTGGTGTCGGTCGGCCCCTGCGTGTGGCCGAGGTTGTGGAGGTAGAAGCCGAACAGCGAGCCGGTCATGTCCGGGTCCTCGTACATGCGCATCACCGTCGTGCCGCTGCCGGCGGTGCTGGTGTCGGAGATGAACGTCTGGCCGAGCGGCACGGTGCCGCCGTAGAAGACGATCGCCGCGCCGCTGGTGCCGCCGTTGCCGAAGACGGCCGTCGCGATCAGGTCCTCGGTGCCGTCCCCGTCGTGGTCGCCGGTGGCGAGCTGCCAGCCGAGCGCCGAGCCGGAGAACCAGTTCGTGGCGGCGCGGACGCCGATGCGCCGCTGCGCGGTCGCCGGCGCGACGACGCCCGACGGGAACGTGGCGCCGCCGTTGAAGACGTAGATGACGCCGTCGCCGCCGCCGCCGAACGGCTCGCCGATCACGAGGTCGTCGCGGTTGGCGGCGCTCCAGTGGATGCGGGTGAGGCTGGAGCCGAGCGCGCCGTTCGCGGTGACCCCGCGGATCGTCGTCGCCGGCACGGTGCCGAGGCCGGTCGGCGAGCCGAGGAAGACGTAGACCTCGCCGGCCGACGCGATGCCGTTGGCGTCGACGAACGGGGCGGCGACCGCGACGTCGTCGAAGTCGTCGTCGTTGAAGCGGCCGCGCACCATCGCGGCGCCGAAGCCGGCGTTGCCCATCGAGTTCGGCGCGTCGAGGACCGGCGTCTGATCGAAGCGTGGCGTCAGCGGGCCGACGATCGCGGCCGGCGAGCGGTTGCCGCCGGCGTCGACGGCGGCGATGCCGACCCAGTAGGCGGTGCCGGCGCGCAGCGGGCGCACGCGGATCGTCTGCGGGGCGCCGGGCGCGCCGGGCGCCGGCGCGGCGAACGCGGTGCCGGTGGTGTCGAAGTTCGCGTCGGTGAGCTGCACCTTCGCGTAGCGGATCTTGTAGGCGGCCGCCGGCGCGCCGTTGTCGGACGGCGCCGGGAACGACAGCTTGATCGACTGCCGCGTGTCGGCGATCGCGGTCAGGTTGCCGATCACCGGCGGCGCGGTCAGGTCGACGAGGAGGCTCAGGTTCGCCCGCCCGGTGCGCGGGCCGAGCGTCGCGGTGGCGACGATCGCGTACGGCACCTGACGGCTGGCGAGGGTGAGCGGCAGCGTCCACGCGGTGCCGTTGACGACCGCGGCCTGCGGCGCGCCGCCGTCGACGGTGACGTCGACGCTGGCGCCGGCGATCGACACGGTGCCGGTCAGGTTGAAGGTCAGGTCGCCGCCCATCACGGTGCCGTCGGTGCCGCCGACCGTGCCGTCGGCGGCTGCGCCGGTGTAGGTGACGACGATGTCGGCGAGCGAGACGTCGCACTGCGCCGACATCGACATGTTGCCGAGCGCGTCGGAGGCGAGGCCGGTGAAGCTGTTGGTGCCGACCGCGAGCGTGACCACGACCTCGCCGCCGGGCGCGTTGGCGTCGAGCACCTGCATCATCGCGCCCGAGACCTGCTGCAGCCGGCGATCGGCGGCGTTCGGCGAGGTGACGCGGATGCGCGCCTGCACGCCGGGCATCGTCACGTCGGTGTCCTGCTCCGGCGTCACGACGCCGCCGCACGACACGCCGCCCGGGGCCGCGACCGCGACCGCCACGTTCGGCGGCTGGTTGTCGAAGGAGAGCTCGACGCCGGCGGTGGTCTCGATGCCGTCGGGGCTGGTGACATGGACGGTGCACATCGACGACGCCTCGCACGGCGTGGTGTCGCAGACGTCGGCGCGCAGCGTGGTGACGCCGCCGGCGCCGACCGGCGCGCCCGGGCTGTTCGAGCCGCAGTCGGAGGTGACCATCTGGCCGACGCACGCGGCGTCGACGGCGAGGCCGATGTCGACCTGCGCGCCGTTGGTGCCGTCGCCATCGGCGTCGACGGTGACCGGCGCGAGCGGCGCGGTGACCGTGATCGGGCAGCCGTCGTAGACGACGCGGTACGGCTGGGTGCTGGCGCACTCGTTGCCCGCGTGGTCGCGCAGCGAGAAGCCGACCATGAAGTTCGCCGGCGTGGTCGCCGGATCGAAGACGGCGGCCGCCGACGAGTCGCCGCCGGCGGTGACGTCGCTGCCGACGACGGTCA
>DASZXE010000062.1:0-17479 GCA_035546475.1 Kofleriaceae bacterium | reverse complement strand
CAGCCCGCGGCGGTCGAGCCGCCGCCGGCAGCCGCTCGAGCGCCGCCGGCCGCAGCCCCGGCACCCGCGGCGCGCGATCGACGTCGAGCACCGCCTCCGGCTCGGCGGGAGGCGCGAACCGCGCGTCGTCGTCGGGGCGATCGCCCCCGCCATCACCGGCGCCACCGTTCGCGGCGCCATCGTCGCCGCCCGTCATCGCCGCGCCTCGAGCGCGACGCAGACCAGCCGGTCCGACGACCTCGGCCCGATCGCCGCCGCGCGGATCGTCAACGTCGCCGGCCCCGGCTGCGTCGGAGCCGTCACCCGCGTCCACCCGCTGTCGACGCCGACCCGCGTGCGCATCAGCTCGCGGCCGCCGACGTCGACGATGACGTCGGCCGGCGCCCGCACGTCGCGGCGCGTGAAGACGTCGGCCAGCCCCGCGCCCAGCACCAGCTCGCTGCCGAGCGCGACGTTGTCCCACCGCATCGTGACCGTCTGTCCGGCGCTCGGCACCACCTGCCAGCAACGGTGCGGCTCGAAGCCGACCTCCGCGAGCGTCCGCGCGGGCGCGCGCGCGACCAGCCCGGTCGTCACCGGCGGCGGCAGGTCGTACAGGTCGGTCACCACCTCGGCCGGCGCGCGGACGAACCGCCGCACCGTCACGCCGCCGACGTCGCGCACCGACGCGGCCGCGAGCCCGCGCGTCTCCGGCGCCCGCGCGCCGCGGATGTCGAGCTCCCAGATCGTCCCGTAGCGATCGCCGTCGAGGCGACCGGCCATCGACAGCGGGATCAGGTCGCCGAGGTGCAGCCGGCCCACCGGATCGATCCAGCGCGGCGCGAAGACGATCAGGTCGCCCGGCTGGTGCTCCGCGCGCACCAGCGCCTCCGCGCGCGTCCACGCCGCGTCGTCGGGCACGCCGGCGCCGGCGCCGACCACGCGGCAGGTGCTCCACGCCGCGAGGCCCGCCAGCGCGACCGCCGGCAAGAGGCCGAACACGAGCTTGCGCGCGTCGCGCATCCGCCGCGCATCCTACACGACCTCGCCCGGCGCGCCGCCGCGGTCCGCCGGTGTAGAGTCGGCCCGCGCGTGCCGCTCGCCCGCTTCCGCACCCTCCGCAGCTTCCGCACCCACGCCCTGCTCTTCGTCGTGGGCCTCGTCGTCTACGGCGCGCTCGCCCACGACCGGCTCGGCAAGCAGTCGACCGATCCGCACTTCGTCTACCAGGCCGACGCCTGGCTGCACGGCCACGCCGCCATCATCCCGCCGCCCGCGCGCGGCGACGACTGGGCCAAGGTCGAGACCGTCCAGCTCTCCGACGGCCGCACCGTCCGCGGCCGCCGCCTCTACTCGCGGCCCGAGCTCGTCACCACCCGCGGCGAGCACATCCCCACCGCCGACATCACCGGCTCGCTCGGCACGACCTACTACGTCTCGTTCCCGCCGTTCCCCGCCGTCCTGATGCTGCCGTCGGCCATCCTGTCCGGGCGCGCCGGCAACGACGTGATCCCGACCGTGCTGGTCGCCGCGCTGATCCTGCCGCTCGCGTTCGGCGCGCTCCGCCGGCTCGCCGCCGCCGGCCAGTCGACCCGCACCGCCACCGACGACGTCTGGCTCACCCTCGCGCTCGCGTTCGGCACCGTCCTCTTCTTCTCGTCGGTGCAGGGCCGCGTCTGGTTCACGGCGCACGTGGTCGGCGTCGCGCTGTGCGCCGGCTACGCGTGGGCGAGCATCGAGGCCGCCCACCCGATCGCCGCCGGCCTCTGCCTCGGCTTCGCCGCCGTGACCCGCACGCCGATGGCCTTCATGTTCCCGCTGTTCGGCCTCGAGGCGATCCGCCTGCACGGCGGCCTCGCCCGCCTGCGCGCGGAGCCGAGGGCCGCGCTGCGCGCCGTCGCCCGGCCGCTGCTCGCCTTCGCGATCCCGGTCGTCGTCATCGCGATCGCGGCGATGATCTACAACGCCGCCCGCTTCGACGCGCCGACCGAGTTCGGCCACACCTACCTGGCCGTCAAGCAGCAGGCGCAGATGGAGGCGCACGGCCTCTTCAGCTACACGTACCTGACCCGCAACCTGGCGGTTGCCTTCACGCTCCTCCCCGAGCTGCCGGGCCGCGCGCCGTGGGTCCAGATCTCCGGCCACGGCCTCGCGCTCTGGTTCACGACGCCGCTCTTCGTGCTGCTGCTCTGGCCGCGCGAGCGCCCGCCGATCCACCGCGCCCTCTGGCTGACCGTCGCCCTCGTCGCGATCCCCACCTTCTTCTACCAGAACGACGGCTGGGTGCAGTTCGGCTACCGGTTCTCGCTCGACTACACCGTCTTCCTCGTCCTCCTGTTCGCCGCCGGCGGCCGCCCGCTCGGCCGCCTCGCCCGCGCCCTCGTCGTCTTCGGCATCGCCGTCAACCTGTTCGGCGCCTGGTCGTTCGCCCGCCACAACCGCTACTACCGGGTCGACAACGGCCCTGTGATTGCCAACTGATCCGCGGCCCGGCGGCTTGAGCCGATCCGCGGCGGGCTTTATGGTCGGCTCGATGGCCAGGGCCGCGCCGACCGGGGGCGCGCGGGCCGCCGGAGGAGACCAGGATGATCTTCAAGAAGATGTTCGGCGCGCTGCGGGCCCAGCTCAACAAGCTGGCCAACTTCTTCTGGGAGGCGGACCCGATCGCCCAGATGCAGTACGAGTACGACCAGTCGGTCGAGCAGCTCAAGGAGGGTCGCGTCGGCCTCGAGCAGTACCGCGGCCTCGTCGAGCGGGTCAGCCGCCAGGTCAAGGACGGCGAGGACCACATGGCCAAGCTCGAGGCCCAGGCCAAGGCCTACCTCAAGGCCGGCAACCGCGACGTCGCCGCCAAGTTCGCCCTCGAGCTATCGAAGGCGAAGGTGCAGAACGAGCAGAACAAGCAGCAGCTCGCGATGCACGAGCAGGCCTACCAGAACAACCTCAAGAAGATCCAGCACGCCAACAAGAAGCTGGCCGAGGTCAAGAGCAAGATCCAGCAGTACGACGCCGAGCTCAAGATGAGCGAGGCCGAGGCCGAGGTCGCGAAGCTCTCGCAGAGCTTCAACATGGACGTCACCACCGACTTCGGTCAGCTCGAGGGGATCATCCAGGGGAAGATCGACGCCAACCGCGGCAAGGCGCGGGTCGCGTCCGACCTGTCGTCCGAGGGCCTCGCCGACATCAACGCCGAGGAGGCGATGGAGAAGTCGATGGCCGACGACGCGCTCAAGGACCTCGAGGTCTCCCTCGGGATGCGCGCCCCCGAGGTCACCCCCGTCGCCGAGGCGCAGAAGGACCTCGGCCCCGCCGCCGTCGAGACCGAGAAGACCTGATCCCGATCGCCTGACGATCGCTTCCTGGGAGGAGTGAGCCGATGCCCCAAGCCGCCGGAAAGCCCAAGCCCGCATTCTTCGTCGCCGTCCTCGCCGTGATCGCCGCGCTGGTCGGCTTTTCGGTCTACCGCTGCTCCGCGAAGAAGAAGCACGAGAAGGCCGCCAAGATCGATCTCAAGCAGGTCCAGCAGCAGGCCGGCGGCAGCGGCGGCACGACGCCCGAGGATCCGAACGCGCTCGACGGCGTCACCACCGTCAAGGAGTACTCGTTCGAGGCGCAGGCCAAGCTGCCGCCGGTGCCGGGCGCGTCCGACTACAAGGCGCTCGGCAAGGACCGCGTCGTCAAGTTCGCGATCAACGTGTGGGCCGGCTGGGCGCCGATCATCTACGCCAACGAGGGCTTCGCCGCCAAGAAGGAGTGGACCGACGCGAAGGGCGGCAAGTTCAAGGTCGAGCTGGTGCTCGCCGACAAGCCGGTCGACATGCGCAACGCGTTCGCCGCCGGCGAGACCCACATCGGCTGGGCGACCGTCGACATGCTGCCGCTCATGGTCGACGGCCTCAAGGCCGATCCGCGCACGATGCCGCGCGTCTTCCAGCAGATCGACTGGTCGAACGGCGGCGACGGCATCGTCGTCCGCGACACGATCAAGAACGTCGCCGGCCTCAAGGGCCAGAAGATCGCGCTCGCGCAGAACTCGCCGTCGCACTACTTCCTGCTGAACGCGCTCCTGAACGGCGGCCTCCAGCCCGACGACGTCGACATGGTCTTCACGCCGGACGCGTTCCAGGCGGCGGCCGCCTTCAAGGCGCAGAAGGACATCGCCGGCTGCGTCTCGTGGTCGCCGGACATCTACAACCTGTCGGAGAAGATGAAGGGCAACCACCTCCTGGTCACCACCAAGGAGGCCAACCACCTCATCGCCGACGTCTGGTTCGCCCGCGCCGACTTCGCCCGCGACAACCCGGAGATCATCGAGGGCCTGGTCCGCGGCATGCTCGACGCGACGACCACGCTGCAGGGCGACGACGACGCCAAGAAGAAGGCCGCGCAGTGGATGAGCGACGGCTACAGCATCCCGGCCGCCGACACCTTCGCGATGCTCGGCGACGCCCACTGGACGAACTACGCCGAGAACCGCGAGTTCTTCCTCGACGCCAACAACCCGACCAACTTCGAGCGCACCTACAACACGGCGTACCTGCTCTACAACGCGATCCACGTCGTCGACCAGAAGGTCCCGTTCGACCAGATCATGGACTTCTCGGTCATCAAGAAGCTGGGCGAGGAGGACAAGTACAAGAAGCAGAAGAACACGTACGAGGTCGCGTTCGCGCCGGTCTCCGCCTCGGCGGTCAACGTCGAGGAGGCGGTCATCACCAAGTCGGTCGTCATCCAGTTCTTCCCGAACTCGGCCGACCTGCACAAGAAGATCGACAAGACGATGCCGGACGGCACGACCAAGCAGACCGACTACGATCCGAACGTCGACTTCGTCGTCGAGGACATCGCCAAGCTGGCCAAGCAGTACGGCGCGGCGCGCATCGTCATCGAGGGCCACACCGACGCGTCGATGAAGGGCCGGGCCGATCCCGACCTGGTGAAGAAGCTGTCGTTCGACCGCGCCAACGCGGTCAAGCAGGCGCTCATCACCAAGTACTCGCTGCCCGAGAACCAGTTCACCGTGAACGGCCTCGGCTGGGACGTGCCCGCCGACCCGAACGACCCCGACAACCACACCAAGAACCGGCGCGTCGAGATCAAGGTCGTCCCCGCCGAGGCGCAGTAGCGGCGGAGCGAGCGCGTGGCCGCCGACAAGAACTCCGCCGCCGGGGCGAAGCCAGGGGCCGCCGGGCCGCCGCCCCTGCCGCGCCCGCCCCCCTGGTACGCGACGCTGCGCACCGAGCCGCCGGCCTGGATCGGCAAGCTGCTCGGGGTCGCCTGCATCCTGCTGGTCATCGCGATCTGGTGGTTCTTCACCCACGGCGACAACCCGGTCGACCGCCGCATCTCGCCCGCCAAGCTGCCGAGCCCGCGCGAGGTGCTGGCGGCCCACAAGATCGCCGGCACCGACGCGATCATCGACGCCACCGTCGCGTCGCTCTGGCGCGTCATCAAGGGCTTCGGCCTCGCGGCGCTGATCGGCGTCAGCGTCGGCGTGATCGCCGCGTCGTACCGCTCGGTGCTCGCGTTCTTCCAGCCGCTCGTCATCTTCGGCCGCAGCGTGCCGATCAGCGCGCTCCTGCCGGTCACCTTCCTCTTCTTCGGCATCGCCGAGAAGCAGCGGGTGATGTTCATCTTCCTGGCGACGTTGCCGTTCGTCTTCTCCGACACGGTGAAGGCGATCAGCCTGGTGCCCGAACGGTACGTCGAGACCGCGCAGACGCTCGGCGCGTCGCGCTGGCAGATCATCCGCAAGGTGCTCTTCCCGCTCGCGCTGCCGGAGATCATCACCGGCCTGCGCTTCATGTTCGGCCTGGCGTTCGGCTACATCCTGCTCGCCGAGACGATCAAGGAGTCGAAGGACACCGTCGGGCTCGGTTACCTCATCAACGTCAACCAGAGCCGGTCGGCGACGGCGCTGCCGTACCTGATGCTGATCCTGATCGCGGTGCTCGCCTACCTGCTCGACTGGACGATCCGCTTCTTCCAGCGCCAGGCGTTCCCCTACCGGAAGGATCTGTGAGCCGGTGAGCGACGACGGCAAGAAGAAGCCGATGGCCGGCCAGGCCCCGCACCCGCCGCCGCCGGCGGCGCCGAAGCCGCAGCCCGCGCAGCCGGGCGCGCGCAGCATCGCCGAGGTCGCCGCCGCGCCGGTCGATTCGGCCGCCGCCGAGCGCGCGCTCCGCGAGCTCGAGGGCTCGCTGTCGGGCGGCACCGACGTGCCCGATCACACCGCCGGGCCGGCGCCGCGGGTCGGCCCGGTGCCGACGCCGCGCCCGGTGCCGGTGGCGCCGGCGAAGCCGACCGACCAGCGGCTGCAGGTGACCGGCGGCGCGCCGGTGATGGTGCCGCTCCAGCCGGCGACGCTCCTGCCGGTGGTCGTCTTCGACAAGGTGACCAAGACGTACGGCTCGGGCGACGATGCGTTCACCGCGATCAAGGACGTCTCGTTCCGCATCGACGACCACCCGGGCCGCGGCGAGATGGTGCCGATCCTCGGGCCGTCGGGCTGCGGCAAGTCGACGGTGATCCGCCTCATCGCCGGCCTGCAGCCGCAGTTCCCCCAGACGTCGGGCACGGTGCTGGTCGCCGGCGAGGTCGTACACGGGCCCGGCGCCGACCGCGGCATGGTCTTCCAGGACTACACGTCGTTCGATCACCGCAGCGTCCTCGAGAACATCGCGTTCGGCCTCGAGTGCCGCGGCGTCAAGAAGGCCGAGCGGATCGAGCGCGCGAAGCTGTGGCTGACCAAGGTCGGCCTGTCGATCAAGCGGGACGCCGACAAGTACCCGAGCGAGCTGTCGGGCGGCATGCGCCAGCGCGTCGCGATCGCGCGCACGCTGATCCTCGAGCCGCGCATCATCCTCATGGACGAGCCGTTCGGCGCGCTCGACCCGCCGACCCGCGCGCGCATGCAGGATCTGCTGATCGAGCTGTGGCGCGAGCAGTCGCCGACCGTCTTCTTCATCACCCACTCCGTCGAGGAGGCGGTCTACCTGGGCGATCACGTCCTCATCTTCTCGTCGTCGCCGGGGACGATCCTGAAGGAGGTGAACGTGCCGCCGCCCGATCGCCCGTCGAAGGAGATGCTGCGCGACCCGCACTTCCAGGAGACGGTCTTCGAGATCAAGGAGATCATCGACGAGCTCGAGTCGTCGAACCGCGGGGGCGACTGATGGCGATCGTGAAGCGCCGCGCGGGCTGGTTCCGGTACCTGAAGGAGGCCTTCGTCTACCGGTGGAACCTGCTGCTGTTCGGCGGGGCGGCGGCGGCGGCGGCGATCTCCGGCCACGCCGACGTCGCGTTGCCGCTGGTGATGGCCGGCGAGGTCGCCTACCTGGGCGGACTGACCACGCTGCCGCGCTTCCAGGCGGCGATCGACGCCAAGTCCCGCAGCGAGGACCGCGGGCTGGCGACCGCCAGCGCGCCGCCGCCGCAGGAGAAGAAGCAGCAGCTCGCCGAGATCCTCGGCTCGCTCGAGCCGGACCGCCGCAGCCGCTTCCTCCGCCTGCGCGCGCGCTGCATGGAGATGCAGCGGATCGCGAACGCGGTGCGCGGCGAGACCCGCGACGAGAGCGGCGCGTCGACGGAGCTGCGCACGCCGGCGCTCGACCGGCTGCTGTGGGGCTTCCTCAAGCTGCTGCTGTCGCAGCAGGCGCTGCAGCGGTTCCTCAAGGCGGCCGACGGGCCGGCGATCCAGAAGCAGCTCGCCGACCTCAAGGCGAAGCAGGAGAAGGCCAAGGCGAAGGGCGACGAGCGGATCGTGCGCGCGGTCGCCGACGCGGTCGTCACCGCCGAGCTGCGGCTCGAGAACTACCAGAAGGCGAACGACAACGACGAGTTCATCGATGTCGAGCTCGACCGGCTCGAGAACAAGATCCAGGCGCTGACCGAGATGGCGATCAGCCACCAGGATCCGGGCGACCTGTCGACGCAGCTCGACGCGGTCGCCGAGGGCATGACCCAGACCGAGCAGACGATCAAGGACCTGCAGTCGATCACCGGGCTCGGCCAGGACGCGACCGAGGCGCCGCAGATCATGGGCACCGACGTGGAGGCGCAGTGATGGTGGACGAGTCCAACCCCTCCGCCCCGTCTTCGTCGCCGGCGCCCGCTCCGGCTCCGGCTCCAACTCCGGCTCCGGCTCCCGCTCCGGCTCCCGCTGCCTCTCCCGTGGCGGCGGCCTCTGCGGCGCAGGACAAGCTGCTCGCCGGCAACGAAGGCGTCTCGCGGGTCAGCGCCCTGCCCTCGCACTTCCCGGCGTGGGCCGCGAAGCTCGCCGAGCTCTACTTCAGCGGCACGACGTCGATGTTCGTGCTGAGCGGCAACGTCTTCGACCTGGTGCGGATGAACGCCGACGGCTCGCGCTGGTCAGGCCTCGCCGAGTTCCTCGCCGAGCAGCTCTTCGGCCGCTGGGACGTCATCCTCCACTACGACCTCGCGCGCGGCCTGCGCCCGCTGGCCGGCGCCAACGGCAAGCGCCTGCAGGAGATGGTGACGGCGTGCAACCGCGTGCTCGGCGACGTCCGCCAGGTCAAGCGCGACCCGATCACGTCGCTCGCCGCGATCGATCTCTTCGTGCAGAAGAACGTGATGGCCGACGCCGGCGAGCGGCTGAGCGCGGCGGTCATCCTCGATCACGCGTCGTTCATCGCGCCGAACGGCGACCGGCTCCAGCTCTCCGACCAGACGCAGCTCGTGACGCTGCTCAACTGGGCGTCGTCGCCGTACGTGAAGCGGCTCAACCTCGCCTTCGTCATGATCGACTCGCGGCTGTCGCAGGTGTCGGACCGGCTGACCAGCAACCCGCACGTCGCCGCCCTCGAGGTGCCGCTGCCCGGCACCGAGGAGCGCCAGCTCTTCCTCGCCAACGCGACCCGCGGCCTCGACGTCGGCACCTTCTCCGACTTCACGACGGCGGAGCTCGGCGCGCTCACCGCCGGCATCGCGCTCACCGACCTCGAGGTGCTGGTGCGGTCGGCGCGCGAGGGCGGCCGCCGCCTCGACGCCAACTACTTCCGCGAGCTGAAGAAGCGGCTCATCGAGCGGCAGGCCCAGGGGATGCTCGAGTTCGTCGAGCCGAAGTGGGGCCTCGACACCGTGGTCGGCCACGAGGCGGCCAAGCGCCGGCTGCTCGACGACGCCGCGCTCCTGAAGAAGGGCCGGCTCGACAGCGTGCCGATGGGCTACCTGTTCTCGGGGCCGGTCGGCACCGGCAAGTCGTTCCTCGCCCAGTGCGTGGCCGGCTCGATCGGCGTGCCGGCGGTCGTGCTCAAGAACTTCCGCTCGAAGTACGTCGGCGAGACCGAGGGCAACCTCGAGCGAGTGCTCGGCGTGCTGCGATCGATGGGGCCGGTGGTGGTCGTCGTCGACGAGGCCGACACCGTGCTCGGCGATCGCGACAGCGGCGGCGGCGACTCCGGCATCGGCGCCCGCGTGTTCGGCATGCTCGCCAGCCAGATGGGCGACACCCGCTACCGCGGCAAGATCATCTGGATGCTGCTGACCGCGCGGCCCGACCTGCTGCCGATCGACATCAAGCGGCAGGGGCGCGCCGAGGTGCACATCCCGCTGTTCTACCCGTCGGAGGACGCCGAGCTGCGCGCGATGTTCCGCATCCTCGCCCGCAAGGCCGGCTCGACCTTGCTCGACGAGGACATCCCGGCCGAGCTGCCGCACAAGGGCAACCTGTCGGGCGCCGACGTCGAGGGCATCGTCGGCCGGGCGCAGCGCACGTCGCTCCTCGCCGGCTCCGAGCGCATCACCCGCGCGGCGCTCGAGCAGGCGCTCGCCAGCTTCATGCCGTCGACCCAGTCGCTCGAGCGCGAGATGCAGGAGCTGGTCGCGATGATCGAGTGCACCGACGCCGAGTTCCTGCCGCCGGCCAAGAAGGCGCGCCTCGAGCAGCTCGGCGGCCGCGACAAGGCGCAGGAGCGCGCCAACGCGATCAAGCAGATCCTCGAGGGCCGCTAGGCCGTCCCCTTCCCGTTCCGTCTCACTCTCTTCGCACCGAGGTAGCCATGGCCCGCAGCAACTGGATCGACGACGACAACAACCCGTGCCTCGACGAGCACGTCTCCCGCCTGGAGCACTTCACCCAGGCGATGGCCGACGGCACGATCACGAACGAGGAGCTCGAGCAGCAGGAGAACCTGCTCGTCGACGCCATGCGCGCCGTCGAGGCGGACCTGACCGACGAGCAGCACGGCAAGGTCACCCAGCTCCTCGCCGAGCTCGTCGCCTACAGCGTGATGCAGACCCTGCACGGCCTCGCCGCCGCCCGCGTCCGCCAGGCCGTCTCATGACCGGGGACAGGATCCTACCCTCCAACCATCCGACATCCTGCCGCTTTTCGGCGGCACCGCGAAAAAACCTCGTTCACGGCCGCGCCCCTCGCACCCGAGCGCCCGCGTGACCGCGCCGTCGCCACCAGACGGGCGGCCGACCCACGAGCGCTTCATCGAGGCGTTCGGCATCGTCCACGATCACATCGAGCGGCGCTGGGGCATCCCGGTGATCATCTCGGACGTCGCGAACCCGTTCACCGGCGATCTCGACGGCGCGGAGATCAAGGTCGACTACGACCTGACGGCCGAGGACTCGCTGTTCATCATCGTCCACCTGTTCGGCCACACGACCCAGTGGAACACCTCGGAGGCGGCGCGCGAGATCGCCCGCTATCCGGGGCCGTGGACCGAGGAGGCGGTCGCCCGCGTGCGCGCGTACGAGCACCAGGCCTGCCAGTACTCGATGCAGCTCTTCCACGACGCCGGGGTGACCGACCTCGATCAGTGGCTGTCGGACTTCTCCGCCTGCGACTTCGCCTACCTCGAGGACTACTACCGGAGCGGCAAGACCTCCGTCTTCCGCAGCTTCTGGCGCGACGGCACGCCGCTCCTCACGCCGCTCCCCATCCCCGACTTCACGCCGCAGAAGTGGCTCTCGCGCTGGCAGGGCATCGTCGTCTGACGCCGATCGTCTGGGGCGTCACCGGGCAGCACGGTGAGGTGTAGCTCGCTCGCGTCGCCAGGTGGCTCGGATCAGGCGACCGGCTCGACGAGGCGGACGCAGCGGCACCCGCAGCGCGACCGCGACCGGCGCTCTCGATCCTCGCGAGCCAGCGCGGGCTGATGTGCGCTGGCTCGGCGACGGAATGGACCGTTGGTGTCCTGCTCTCCATCGGTACAGGCTCGCGGCATGGGGGATTTGCTGGTGGCCATCGGCCTTGGTGACGGATCGAGGCATGGCCGATCGTCCGACCTCCGGACGAGCTCTGCTCGAGTACACCGCCGACTGACGTACTTCGGCCGGTCCGCATCGGTTGCAGCCGGGTGCAGCGTGAAGGACAAGGAGCTCGTCCCGACCGGCAGCCGCGACGGGAACGCCGCTGTCCAGGTCGCGTCGGCGGAGGTTCGCTGATCCCGCAGGTCGGTACGAGCTCGGCGGGTCTGTCCGTCCGCGCCCGTGGTGAGCGTCCAGGCGAAGGAGTCGATGTGATCAAGGCGATCTTGTTGATGGCGACGGCGGCGGGGCTGGCGGGCTGTACCAGCGGCGACGATGACGGCGCTGCGGCGCCGGTGTGCGGGAACGGCGTGTGCGAGGCGGGCGAGAGCTCGCTGACCTGCCCCGGAGACTGCACGGCGGCGACCTGCGATCCGGCGGTGCCGACGTCGTGCGGCGGCGAGACGATCTGCATCTCTCAGCAGTGCGTGCCCGCGTTCGGCCGCAACTATGTGTTCACCGTGCGGTCCGGCACCTTCCCGCAGTTCGACCAGAGTGGCCAGCCGTGGGACGCGGCCGGCGGACTGCCCGACGGCTACGTGAAGCTGACGATCAACAACGTGCCCTTCACGACGCCCACCGTCGAGGACAACCTGACGCCGACCTGGAACGCATCGACGCCACCGACCAACATCCCCGGCGGCTCCGTCGTCCTGATCGAGGTCTTCGATGAAGACATCGCGGTCGACGACGGTGCCTGGTCGTGCAGCGCGAACCCGCTCACGGCCGACCTGCTCCGCGACCGGACGCTCACCTGCGCGGGCTCCGGTCTGCCCGGCTCCAACGTCTTCATCGACGTCCGGCCGAACTGACGGCTCGGCCGCGCGAGCGTCCGTCGCGACTGCCGTGCTGCCCGTGCTACGGCTCGTCGGGGTCGTCGCCGAGCAGCTCGGCGACGTGCAGCTCGATGGCGTCGAACGGCTCGGCGCGCACGCGCTCGGAAGCGCCGGTGCGCAGCGCGATGAGGTAGCCGTCGGGCGTGTGGCGGTGGACCGTCAGCGTGCGATCGACCTGATCGAGGATCCAGTGGTGGGACACGCCGGCCTGGTGATAGCGGTGCAACTTCTTGATGGTGTCCTGCTCGCGGTTGGACTCGCTGACGATCTCGCAGATCCAGTCGGGGATCAGCGTGACGGGCCGTCCGCGCGGCATTTCGGGGGCACGCTGGCGACGCCACCCTGCGAGGTCGGGCCGGTAGCCACGACCATCGAGCAAGACCTCGACCTCGGACATGATCCACCAGCCGCCGGGCCCTCCACTGCCCCCCGCCGCGCGGTGGAACGGTCCGCGCACGACCAGCATCGTGCCGCCCTGCGCGTTGCCATGCTCCGGTGTCGGCGCCGCCTTGGGAATCAGCTCGCCGTCGATCAGCTCCAGGCCTTCGTCCTCATCGGCGGCCAGCCAGTCGGCGATGGTGCCGGGTCGACGCGGCGGGTTCGCGGACACGATGGGTAACGGTAGCATGCCGCCCCTATCGGCCCGGGTGCGCAGCGGTCGCGGGCGATCCGCGCGCGCCCCGGCGGGCGCCGGCGACGCGGCGATGGCGCGGCAGCCGCACGGCGAGCGGTGGCAGCGGGCGTGTCACGCGGGAGGCGGTGGCGGCTCTAACGGGGCGATGGACGTGCACAGCATGACGCAGCCCGGGTTCCTGGTTCCCGTCGTCGGCGGCGCGGTGGTGGCGCTCGGCGGCGGGATCGCCGCGGTCGCGGTCTTCGCCGGCCGGCGCAAGAAGGCGGCGCTCGCGCGCTGGACGCGCGGCGCGTACTCGCTGTGGACCGGCGGCGAGGACTGCGGGACGTGGCCGCAGCCGCGCGCCAGCCAGTCGCTCGCGAGCTGGTACGGCGCCACCGGCCCCGGCCGGTTCTGGGAGGTCATCGGCGACCTGACGTCGGGACAGACCGGCAACCAGGCCTGGGATCAGGTGCGCGCGCTCGACCTCCTCCGCATCGGCCGCGCCGCCGCCTACATCGACGACGACGCGTGCTGGACCGAGGCGGCGAAGATCGCCGCCAGCCTGCGCCGCCGCTACCGGAGCTGGGACGAGCTCGCCGCCGGGTTCGAGGCCGGCATGAACGCCTGGCAGCGCGGGCGCGGCGTCACCGACCCGGGCGAGCTCGGCCGCGTGCAGCGCAACCTGCCGGTCCTGCGCCGGCAGATCTGGCCGAAGATCCGCTACGACGCGCAGCTCGCCGCCGACTGAAGCGTCGCGGGCTCTCGGGCTCGCGCGCCGGCGCTCGAGCGCGCGAAGGCCGTGCGCCGCTCCCCGCCGGCCCGGTCAGCGATCGCGCCGGTTCTTGTCGACGATCGCGGTCGCGATCAGGACGAACGCGAGCAGGCGGCAGAGGTAGAGGTACGGGCGGAGCTCGGAGGTGGCCAGCTCGACGGCGACGCCGCCCCAGTTGACCGCCAGCAGGCCGAAGGCGGCGGAGAAGAAGAGGAACAGCCGATCGTGGCTGAGGCGCCAGTAGCGGAGGAAGAAGGTGCTGATCACCACCGCGAGCGCGGCCAGCGCACCGCTGAGGGCCGCGAAGGTGCTGTGCGTCATCAGCATCAGCGCACCTCGTGGATGAGGCCGAAGATGAGCACCAGCAACGCCACCAGCGCGCTCGCCTGCCGCGGCAGGGCCAGGTCCACGTCGAGGAAGACCATCCGGTCGAGCACCAGGAACAGGTTGTTCACCGCGAGGCCGACGAAGCAGACGCTGCTCCACAGGAGCAGCTTCGTGCGGCTGCGCAGGTAGCTGCGCACGAGCAGCACCGCGCACAGGAGGCTGGTGAGGAAGCAAAGCGAGTAGACTGCTTCAGGCATCGGATCCTCCTTTGCCCGGATCCTTGCGGAAGCGGAACGCATCGGCGAACACGCGCGCTGCGGAGCTGCGGATCCGATCCATCGCCAGCGAGGTCATGACCTTGAGGACGAGCAGGCGATCGGCATCGTACAGGCGGCAGAGCGCGTCGACGGAGGCAGCGTTGGGGCCGGCCGCGCCGGCGAGGCGGTAGGTTTCCCCCACGCGGATCAGCATGCCCGATGAGGCGAGCTCGTCCGCGGCGGTCGCCACCGCGTCGGCGGGCAGGCGCAGCCGCTCGGCGGCGGCCGCCGTGGTCCACGTCCGCGCCTGATCGCTCCAGGCGAGGAAGAGGAGCTCGAGCTTCTCGATCGAGTCGATCTCGCGGCCGAGCAGCCGCCGTGCGTCCTCGCCGACCTCCGGCTCGCTCATGACTCTCCCTCGCCTGCCGCGGCCCGGTCGCGCAGGCTCGCGCGCCGGCGGGCATCCAGGAGGACGCGGGCGATCGTGACCTCGTCGATCAGGCCGACCACGTGGCGGTCCTCGTCGACGATCGGGAGCTGGCGCAGGCCGGTCTGGTGCATGAGGGTGAGGGCGCGGCTGGCGGAGTCGTCGGCGAGGAGCACGGTGGGCGCCTGCATGAGATCGACGGCGCGGACCAGATCACCGAGGTCGGGCTGGCCCATCAGCTCGGCGAGGTCGGCCAGCGTGATGATGCCGACCACGCGCTCGTTTGCGTCTACCACCGGGAAGACCTCCTGGCGACCCGCCGCTTCGCTGACCGCCACCAGGGTGACCACGCCGTCGTCGGGAGCGAAGCGCTGCACTCCCGCCAGCTCCGGCGGCGGCAGCACGACCTGATCGAGCAGGTCGTCGCCGCGCCCGCGGTGGAGATCGATCCCGTCCTGGATGAGGAGCGCGTCGTAGATCGGCACCGGCTGGAAGTGGCGGGCGATGCCGTAGGCGGTGACGTTGGCGAGCATGAGCGGCAGCACGAGCTCGTAGCCCCCGGTCATCTCGACGATGATGAGGATCGAGGTGATCGGCGCCCGCACCACGCCGGCGAAGACCGCGCCCATCCCGACCAGCGCGAAGGCGCCGACCTCGGCGTGGGGGTGGCCGAACGCGACCATGTCGAGGCCGCCGACGAGCCCGCCCAGCATGCCGCCGACGAACAGCGACGGCGCGAACAGGCCGCCCGAGCCGCCGCTGCCGTAGGAGAACGCGGTCGCCGCCAGCTTGAACGCGCCGAGCACGAGGAGCGCCTTGAACGTGACGTTGCCGGACAGCGCGGAGGCCAGGGTCGTGTAGCCGCCGCCGTCGATGCCGCGCTCGTGGACGAGCACCAGCGCGCCCAGCCCGAGGAGCCCGGCGCACAGGCCGCCGATCGCGGGCCGCGCCCACCCCGGCATGGCCGACCAGCCGGAGAACCACCGGCGGAGGCCGAGCAGCGCCCCGTTGAACGCCATCGACGCCACCGCGGCCGCGACGCCGAGGACGCCGTAGAACAGGAGCGACTCCGGGTGGTAGAGGCGGTAGCCCGACGGCACGCCCAGCACCGGGTCGGCGCCGAGCACGCCGTGCTCGATCACCGCGGCGAACGCGGCGGCGACCACGACGCCCGACAGCATCGTCGGATCGAGGGTGCCGATGATCTCCTCGATCGTGAAGGTGACGGCCGCCAGCGGCGCGTTGAACGCGGCGGCCACGCCGGCGGCGGCGCCGACCGGCAGCAGCAGGCGGATGTTCTGGGCGGCGATGCGGGCGGCCCGCCCCATCCAGCTCGCCACGCCGGCGCAGATCTGGACGGTCGGGCCCTCGCGCCCGAGGGACGAGCCGGTGCCGAGCTGGAGGGCGGCGAGCACGAACTTGGAGGCCGCGTCGCGGAAGCGCATCCGGCCGCCGCCCATCACGTAGGCGACCTTGACCTGGGGGATACCGCTGCCGCGAGCACCGGGAGCGAAGTAGTAGAGGACGATGCCGGAGACGAGGGCGCCGAGCGCGGGCACGGCCACGACCCACATCATCCCCACGTGGTTGGTCGCCGCGTAGGCGCGATCGACCGCGTGGCGGGCGATGAAACCGATCGTCAGGTGGAAGGCGACCGCGGTCAGCCCACAGACGCCGCCGATGGCGACGGTGAGGCCGAACAGCCGCTGGCGTTCGCTGGGCGCGAAGCGCTGCAGGGTCGCGCGCCACAGCGGAGCTGAGGCGGTCATGGCAGCGGGGGTCTCGGCATCGGGCGCACTCTACCGGAAGTTAGTTGGACTTCAAACTATCCCGGCCGCACGAGAGCGCAACGTCTCGCAGGGCACGAGCATGGCGGAAGCATTGCATGAAGGCCGCGCTGTCGTTACCGTGACGCCCGGGATGACCAGCGCCACCTACCGGCTCGGCCCCGGCCTCGACTTCCTTCGCCGCATGTGGCAGCTCGACCACGCGCTGGCCCGCCTGTCCGGCCGCATGGAGCGCACGCTGGGGGTCACCGCCCCCCAGCGGCTCGTGCTGCGCTGCGTGGGGAAGTTCCCCGGGCTCGGCGCCGGGGACCTGGCCGACCTGCTCCACCTCGATCCGAGCACGATCTCGTCGGCGCTGCTCCGCCTCGGGCGCCGCGGCCTCCTCGAGCGCCGCCGGGACCCGTCCGATCGCCGCCGGGTCGTGCTGCGGCTCACCGCCGCCGGCCTGGCCATCGACCGGCCGATCACCGGCACCGCCGAGCACGCGGTCGAGCGCCTGACGGCGGAGGTGCCCCCGGCCCGGCTGGCCCAGCTCGAGCGGACGCTCACCCGCCTGACCGAGCTGGTCGAGGCCGAACAGCCGGCCCGCGCCCGCCGGCGCGCGGAGGCGGCGGGGGCCCGGCCGCGGACGGTCAGGGCGCCTGCGGCGGGACGTCGGCGGAACGGCGGCGGAGCGGGTCGAGCAGCGACCTGACCTGCGGCTCGCCGCGGCGTCAGCGCCCTCGGGCCGATGGGCGGTCAGGCCGATGGATCGACGCGCCGGCTGACCACGGCGAGGACGCCGGCGGCCGCGGCGTGCAGCGCGTCGGCGGACGGTGCCCCGGCGAAGCGGTGCCGCAGCGACGCGAGGTCGCGGTGGCGGAGCCGGCTGCCGTCGGCGTCGGCGGCGTCGAGCCGCCCGCCGATCACCGACGCGAGCGCGCCGGCGAGGCGGCCGAGGCTCTGCGCGCCGAGGCCACCGCCGCCCTCGAAGCCGAGGCCACCGCCGCCCGACGTCGCCGGCGCGGCGGCACCCGCGTCGGGGTCGCCGCCGACCGTGTACACACCGACGACGAGCGACACGAGCGTCTCGGCCACCGCGGTCGCGCCGTCGACGACGGCGGCCAGCGCGGCGGCCACCGCGCGTTCCACGTCGGCGACCAGCGCCCCGACCCGCGCCGCCACCTGCGCGGCCGCGGCGCCGCCGCTCTCGCCTCCG
>DASZXE010000061.1:0-6831 GCA_035546475.1 Kofleriaceae bacterium | reverse complement strand
CCCCGTGGCGGCGCCCGAGCTGCCAGAGCCTGCCGCCGAGCCGCTGCCAGAGCCTGCCGCCGAGCCGCTGCCAGAGCCTGCCGCCGAGCCCGACCCGGCCCCCGCCGCCGCGGCGTCCGGGAAGACGGTCGAGACGTCCTGCTCGACCCGGTCGGCCGCCAGCGCCGGCACCCGCGCCGGCACCCGCGTCCGCTCGGTGATCATGAAGTACTCGAACGGCTGGCCCGCCTCCGGATCGGCCGGCACGGTCTGCGGCTCGTCCTTCGCGCGTGGCCGCTTCAACAGCTTGATCGTCCCCAGCACCTTGCCGTGCGCGTCGCGGTAGGTCAGCGCCACCAGCGGGCTCAGGCTCGCCGGGTCGACGTTCGGCTCGAAGCGCGTCGGCCGCAGCTTCTCCAGCTTGTCGATGAAGTTGGCGGCCGTCTGGTCAGCCGTCGTGCCGGTACCCCACGTCTCGATGACCTCGTCCTTCTTCGCCGTGGGCGGCGCGTGCGGGTCGGCCGCCGCCGCCGGATCGGCCGGCTTGGTCACCTTGATGCGCGACACCGCCTTCGTCTTGCCGGCCGCCGCGATCTCGATCTGCTGCGCCGACTTCGGATCGAAGCTGCGGAGGTCGAGCGGCTTGAGCGAGCTCTCCCCGCCCTCGAGCGGCGAGATCACCGAGCGCGACACGACGAACACCTTGTTGGTGTCGACGTCCATCACGTAGCGGTCGCTGCCGCTGAAGACCGAGCCGCCCAGCACGAGCGTCTTCGACCCGTCGCCGAACACGACCGAGATCGTCTTGCTGGTGTCGTCGAGGCCGTAGTCCTTCTTGGCCGCGTCCTTGAGGGTGCCGATCACCTTCACCGCGCGCATCGCGGCCAGGTCGCTGACCAGCTTCGTGCCGACGTCGCCGACCGGGAACTCGCGGGTGTCGGTGACCGTCTCTTCCGTGGGCGCGGGCGGCGGCGCCGCCGGATCGTCCGACGGCGGCACCGGCCTGCTGCGCTTGGTCGTGCGCGTCTCGCTGCCCCACCAGTACTCGTCGGCTCCGCTGCCGCGCCGCTCGAGGTGCAGGGTGCGATCGGTGGTCGCCATCTCGATCGTCTTCACGTCGGCGACCGGCCGCGTCCACATCACCACCTGGCCCGCGGTCGGCTTGGCCGACTTGTCGCGGGTCCAGGTCGTGTAGCCGTAGGCCAGCATCACGGCCAGGAGGCCGCCGTGGATGATGACGCCCTTCATGACTTCTCCTTCTTCGACCGCCGCGCGCGCGGCCGCGTGGAGATCAGCAGCCCGCCGACCAGCACGATCAGCGGCGCGACCACGGTCGTCGCCACGAACCAGCCGGCCTGCTCGCGCGCGGTCTGCTTGATCACCTTCTCCTTCTCGTTGTTGATCTGCCCCGAGTAGATCTCCTCGCCGCCCAGCCAGCGGACCGCGTCGACGACCAGCGGGCCGCCGTTGGGCTCGGGCAGGCCGCCGCGGCCCATCACCTCGCCGTCGGCGAACAGGTCCTGATCGCTGAAGACGAGCGCGCGGAAGCCGTCGCCGTCGGTGCCGTCCGGCTTCTTCACCTTCGGACCCTCGATGGCGGCGCCGATGTTGTAGCGGTCGCGCTTCTCGACGCCGTCGTCGAAGACGTTGTCGCCGTCGAGGTCGAGCCACGAGCTGCCCATCGTGCGCAGCACGTAGGTGCGCTTGGGCGCCTCGCCACCGGCGGCCTGCGCCGCGAACGGCCGGTCGAGCAGCGCGCCCGCGGTCTCGAGCAGGATGCCCTGGTTGGCGGCGAGCCGCGACAGGTTCGTCGTCGACGGGTGCGACGAGAAGCCGTTGGTGATCACCAGGTTGCGATCCGACGCATCGCCGCGGCGGGGCACGTAGACCTTGTCGTCGGCGATCAGGTGGCGGTCGAGGCCGACGCCCAGCTTGCCCTCGAGCGAGCCGAGGTCGAACTCGCCCTCCGGGTCCATCGCGATGAGCAGGTGGCCGCCGCGGTCGAGGTAGCGGCCGAGGGTCGCCAGCTCCGCCGGGTCGAACGGCGTGCGCGGGCCGAGCACCATCACCGCCGCCGCGTCCTCGGGGACGTCGTTGGCGAGGCCGTTCATGAGGCCGAGGTTGGGGCCGTCGTAGTTGAGCGCGCCGAGCACCACCTTCAGCACCGACGCCTTGGCGTCGGGCAAGTGGTTGCGCAGTTGCTCCGGCAGCGAGTCGGGATCGTTGAGCTCCCCGTGGCCGACGGTCAGGTAGATCTTCCGCTTCTCGCGGATGATCTTCATCAGCGTCGAGTTGACGGTGTCGTCGAGGACGCGCAGCTTGCCGGTCATCCGCCGCTGGTTGGCGATGTTGGTGTCGAGCTCGAACTTCTCCCACTTGTCCTTGCGGCCGTCGCCCTCGCCGGTCGCCCGGATGAGCACCACGGTGCCGTCGGCCTGCGCCTGGTACTTGACCGCGGCCGCCTTGTCGACCATGCGGTCGGCGCGCTCGATCGCGACCTTGCCGGTCTCCTTCGCGAGCGTGCGGAAGTAGGTCTCGACCTCGGTGCCGACCTCGTTCACGTCGGGGAAGAACAGCAGCACCTTCAGGTTGCCGCTCATCTGCTCGACGATCTTGCGGGTCGACGAGCCGGGCGCCGACGTGCGGAAGTAGGACAGGTCCTTGTGGATGTTCTTCTCGCTGGCGACGTTGCAGGTGACCATCATCAGCGCGGCGGCGAGCGCGATCGTCAGGCCCGCCTCGCCCATCTCGTGGACGCGGCGGACCTCGACCGAGTCGTCCTCGGCGTCGGAGCGCCACTCGCCGACGGTGACCTCGATCAGCACGGCGGGGACGACCGAGCACATCGCCACCAGCACGGCGGCGATCGTCATCACGACGTCGTACTTGTGGGCGCCCTTGCTCGACCAGTGGTCGGCGCCGACCCAGCCGGCGCCGGTCTTGGTGGTGAAGAAGTAGAGGATGCCGGCGAGGACGAGGCCGAGGTAGCAGGCGAGCAGCGTGCCCTCGGCGCGCCGCTGGGCGCCCTTGCTCTGGCGCCAGCGGAGGATCTGGTGGCCGGTGCCGACCACCACCGCGACGACCGCGAAGGTCGTCAGCATGTGCGAGAGGACCGGGTACAGGAACGCGCCGGTCTTGCTGTCGCGGAGGAAGCGGCGGGCGACGACGAGCGCCGCGAGCGCCGCCGGCAGCGTGATGCGGGAGACGAGGCGCGGGGCCTTGATCATTGCCATCGCTTCGCCTCCAGCGTCTTCACCGACAGCAGCAGGAAGATGTAGGTCATCGCCAGGTAGTAGACGACGTCCTTCAGGTCGAAGATGCCGCGCATGAAGCTCCCCTGGAAATGGAGCCACCAGAGGTCGAGCTCCGCGAAGACGTTCTTCATCGGCGGGTCGAGCAGGCGGCTGAGCTGGTAGAAGACCGAGAGCAGGCCGGTGATGGCGGCGCCGACGACGGCGGCGACCAGCGGCTGGCGGGCGAGGCTCGACGCGAACAGGCCGATCGCGAGCGTCGCGCCGCCGGCGAGGAAGAGGCCGAGGTAGCTGATGAAGATCTGCCCCGGCGTGATCTTGCCCTCGCTCTTGATGAGGAGCGGGATGTAGAGCGAGAGCAGGAGCATGAGGCCGAGGAAGGTGAGCGCGGCGAGGAACTTGCCGGCCACGACCTCGACCTCACGCACCGGCGAGGTGTTGAGCAGGAGCAAGGCGCCGCTCTGCCGCTCGTCGGAGATGAGGCGGATCGAGAGGATGACGGCCGCGATCATGATGACGATCGACGACCACATGTAGAAGTTCGAGAGCATGTCGCCGGCCAGCGTGTTGCGGGCGGCGAACACCTGGAACAGGATGCCCTGCAAGAGGAGCGTCACCGCGGCGACGATCCAGCCGACCGGCGAGCGCAGGTAGGCGCCGAGCTCGCGGCGGAAGATGGTGATGGTGGCCATGTCAGGCCTCCCGGTGGGGCGCGCCGGCGCGCCGGCGGATGGTGAGGGTGGAGGTCGGCATCGTCAGGCCACCGCCCGCGGCGCCTGGACCAGGCGGAGGAAGGTGTCCTCGAGCTCGGAGGTGGCGTAGTCGAGCTTGAGCAGATCGAGGCCGGCCTGGACGACCGAGCGGCTGATCTCGGCGCGGAGATCGCGCGTGCAGGCGACGGAGAGGGCCCAGCCGTCGCCGCGCGCGAGCGGCGCCTCGACGGACGTGACGCCGTCGATGCGGCGGAGGACCGCGGCGATCGTCTCCTTCGGATCGCCGTCGGCGTCGCGGTACGGCTCGGCCTTGCCGGGGGGGACGCGGACGGTCAGCGAGACGCTGCGCACGTCGCCCTCGTGGGCGGACAGCTCCGCCTCGGTGCCGGCGCCGAGGATGCGGCCGTCGCCGAGGATCAGCAGCCGGTCGCAGGTCTGGCTGACCTCCGACAGGATGTGGCTGGAGATGAGGACGGTGTGCTTGTCCTTCAGGTTGTGGATGAGCTTGCGCATCTCGACGATCTGGCGCGGGTCGAGGCCGCGGGTGGGCTCGTCGAGGATGACCAGGGCGGGGCGGTGGACGATCGCCTGGGCGACGCCGACGCGCTGGCGGAAGCCGTGCGAGAGGGTGGCGATCGGCTCGCCGGCGACCTCCTGGAGGTCGGTGGCCTCGAGGGCGGCGCCGACGCGCTCGGTGCGCTCGCTCTTGCCGACCTGGCGGAGCTCGGCGGCGAACCGGAGGTAGTCGGTGACGGTCATCTCCGGGTAGAGCGGTGGCGTCTCGGGCAGGAAGCCGATGCGCTTGCGGACCTCGTGGGGGGCGCCGAGGGCATCGATGCCGCTGACGGTGACCGAGCCGGCGGAGGGTCGGAGGTCGGTGGCGAGGATGCGGAGGACGGTCGTCTTGCCGGCGCCGTTGAGGCCGAGGAAGCCGACCGTCTCACCCTCCTCGATCTCGAAGGCGACCGGGCCGAGCGCCCGCTTGCCTCCGTAGTACTTCGATAGACTCTGGACCTGGATCATCGAGCTACACCTCGCGGCCTTGGGGCCGAGGTACCGGAAACTGCGGAAAGCAGGCGCGTTTTAGGTTCGGGCCACGCTGGAGTCAAGCGTCGGGCCGCGGGTCCATCCCCGCGCCGCCCCCAACCGCCGCGGTCGCGGGGGCATTCCCGGCGGGCGGCACGGATTCGCGGGACGCGGCCAGTCAGCCACTTGCGAGTACCGGGGTTGATTTTCCGTCGCCCCGGCGGCGCTGGCGGCCCCTCTCCGGATTCACTCGAGCTGCGCGCTGATCCACGTTCACCCCGGCGGAGCCGGCGTCGCGCTTCACCGGTGTGCGGCAGTTGCCGGGAGATCCGCCTCCGCCTGGGAGGTACCGGGGTTGATGGTTCCCATGGATTCCGGCAGGTTCGTCGCGGGGCCCGGGGTGGTCGCCCTTCGGCGAGCAGATCCCTGGGCGTGCAGACGACTGGTCATTGGTTCAGTATGATGGCTGGGCCGTGAAACCTCGCGACGCATCGAACCCGCTCAACCGCTTTCGCGACATCGCGATCGCGTACGAAGACGGCGAAGGGCCGCCGCCGGCCAAGGTGACCTTGGTCGAGGACAACTCGCGTTCGGTCCTCAGCCACAACGATTCCCCGGACCTCGGCTTTCGCTGGAGTTGCAACCCGTACCGTGGCTGCCTCCATGCCTGTGCGTACTGCTACGCCCGGCCGACGCACGAGTACCTGGACCTGGGCGCCGGCACTGACTTCGATACGAAGATCGTCGTGAAGCGCGACGCGCCGGAGTTGCTGCGGGCCGCATTCGACAAGCCCAGCTGGCAGGGCGAGCTGATCATGTTCTCGGGGGTGACCGACTGCTACCAGGCGATCGAGAAGGAACTGGAGCTGACGCGGCGATGCCTGGAGGTTTGCCTCGAGTACCAGAACCCGGTGAGCGTCATCTCCAAGAGCGCGCTCGTCGAGCGGGACACGGATCTCTTCTGCGCGCTTGCCCACGAGGCGCGATTCCACATCGCGGTCTCGCTCGCCTTCTCGGACAACGAGATGTCCCGCGCGATCGAGCCCTGGGCGGCATCGCCAGACCGACGCTTCAAGGTCATCGAGCGGTTGGCGGCGGCCGGCCTCCCGGTCAGCGTGATGATCGCGCCCGTGATTCCGGGGGTGAACGACAGCCAGATGGTGACCGTCCTCGAGCGGGCGGCCGCAGCCGGCGCTGTGAGTGCGGGGTGGACGCTGTTGCGGCTCCCGGGCGCCGTGAAGGACGTCTTCGAGGAGCGCCTCCGCACGGCGATGCCGCTTGCCGCCGACAAGGTCTTGCACCGCATCCGCGAGACGCGCGGCGGCGAGAAGCTCTACGACGCGCGGTTTCATTCCCGCGGTCGTGGCGAAGGGCCATACGCGGCGACGCTGGCAGCCATGTTCGACGCAACCTGCAAGCGTCTTGGCTTCGATGAGCGCGATGACCGCGAATACGACGATCGCGTGACGTTCCGCCGCCCGCCACCCCGGACCAGTCAGCTCTCCCTCTTCTGAACGCGCCGGACGGCGCGAAGCGTCGCCCGGGGTCAGCGGCGGCGGCTGTGACTCTGACAAGTCCGGGGTTGATTGCGCAGTGTGCGCACGTCCGCAGCTGGCCGGTCGTCGACAGCGGCCAGCTGCATTGTCGGTGGTCGCCAGGCACCGCGTGAATCTGGACAGGCCGGCCGCCGTCGGGAACTGGCCCAGGCCGGCGCTGCGCGCTAGGACGCGCGCCCCGTAGCCGAAAAGAGCGAAGGCCCGAGGTGGCAGCCTCGAGCCTTCAGGTCGCACCCGTAGCCGTGGGCTCGACGAGTGGTTCGTCGCACGGCGCGCGGGGCGCGTCCAGTTCTTGGCGTCTGCGGC
>DASZXE010000060.1:0-5293 GCA_035546475.1 Kofleriaceae bacterium | reverse complement strand
GTCCTTGCCCGCGCAGCCGGCGAGGACGAGCAGGGCAGTGGCGACGAGCGTGCTTCGCATCGGATCCCCCGTGCCCGCGTGTGGACGATCGCCGCGCCGCGGGCGCGCGCGACGACGGAAGGCGTGCGGCCTTCTCCCCTGGCGATCATCCTCGCAGGTCGGGCGGCGCGCGGGCAAGGATGCATCGCCACCGCGCGCCTGCGAAGCGCGCCGAGCGACGGTGCATCCGGGGACGTGCGCCTCCGGCGAGCTCGCCCGTGGTGGCGAGCGTCGCTACCGGCGCGGCTCGAGCGGGCGGGCGGCGAGCGCGGCGGTGAGCACGGCCGCGATCGCGACGACGCCGCCGTGGACCAGGCCGACGTGCAGCCTGTCGGCGATCGGACAGTGGAGGTGCAGCACGAAGCCGCCGAGGCTGCCGGCGGACGCGCCGAGCGCGGCCGCGGTCAGCCGCGACCCGACCGGCGCCGCGCCGCGCAGGAGCATCGTGCCGAGGACGACCGGCACCAGCGCCGTCACCAGCCCGATCGACAGGCAGCCGGGCGCGGCGCGCAGGCCGCCGACGTGGCTGTCGGGCCCGTGGTGCGCCCACAGGAGGCCGAGCGCGACGAAGCCGATCGCGGCGACCGCCGCCACCGCCGCCGCCAGGTTCGTGCGCGGCATCATCGAGCCGCGCGCGGGCACGACCGCCAGCGCGAGCGGCGCCCCGAAGCCGGCGAGCCACGCCGCCAGGTACGCCGCCATCCACCCGCGCGGCAGGCCGGGCAGGTCCTTGCGCAGGCTGATGAGCGCGACGATCAGGCCCGCGTAGCCGATCGACACCGCGGCGACCAGCGCGAGCTGCCGCCACGGGCGCCGCGGCGCGACCGGCGCCAGCGAGGCCAGCTCCTCCTCGAGGTCGGCGGGGAGCGGCGGCGGTGGCGGCGGCGGGAGGTCGCGCAGGGTGTCGAGGCGCGCGTCGAAGACGTCGGCGCCGTCGTGGCCGTCGCCGGCGCCGCCGCGTCCGCCGGGAGCCATCGTCTCGCGGCTCACGGGCGGCCTCCCAGCGCCTTGCGCAGCGCGACGTAGCCGCGGTGCGCGCGCACCTTCATCGCGCCGGTCGTGGTGCCGGCGATCTCGGCCGCCTCGCGGAAGCTCTTGCCGTCGAGCTTGGTGAGGATGACCGCCTCGCGCTGCGGCGCGGGCAAGGAGGCCAGCGCGTCGAGCGCCGCCTTCGCCTGCTCGGGATCGACCGGCGGGTGCTCGGCGGCCACCGCCTCCGGCTCGCCGGTCGCGGTCGCCCGCACCTCGGGCAGCTCCTCGGGCGCGGTCACCGTCGCCGCCCGGCTGCGGCGCCGCGCCTCGTCGAGGAACGTGCGGTGCGCGATCGCGTAGATCCACGGGAGCGGGTCGGCGCCGGCCACGTACGCGGCGCGGGCGCGGTGCACCTTCCAGAAGGTCTGCTGCAAGAGGTCCTCGGCGACGGTGCGGTCGCGGGCCAGTCGCACCAGGTAGCCGAGCAGGCGCGGCGCGACCTCCTGGTAGAGCGCGCGGAACGCCGAGGCATCGCCGGCGCAGTACCGGTTCATGAGCGCGCGCAGATCGGTCGACATGCCCGGGACGCCAGGGTTACGGAGGGGAGGCCGGAAGGTAACGCGGACGCGGGCTTGACGTCGCGAGGCCGGTGGATAGACTGCGGCCTCCCCGGAATCGCACCCTCCCGGGTCTCCCTCACGAGGTACGCCGTGGCCGCTGGACGTCGCACGAAGCGCAAGCTCAAGGACCGCCCCAAGTACAAGCGCGATCGCTCGCTCAAGGATCGCCGCATGAAGGCGCGCAAGGCCGCTGCCCACAAGCGTGGCGTCGGCAAGGCGCGCAAGCGGCGCAAGGCGCGGACCGCCCGCAAGTAGCGGCTCGGTTCCCGCACGCCGGTTCAGCCTGCCCGCGGCCGCCAGCCGCGCAGGGCGTCGGCGACCAGCTCCAGCCGATCCTGGCCCCAGAAGGCGAGCGGTCCGCCGGGATCGTCGACGATCATCGTGGGCGCGCCGAACACGCCGGCGCGGCCGGCCGCCGCCGTCGCGTCGTGCAGCGCCTGCTTGGCCTCGGGCTCCGACGCGCGGTCGACGAGCGCCGGATCGACGTCGACGTCGGTGGCGAGCGCCCGCAGCTCGGCGGGGTCGGCGAGGTCGCGGTCCTCCACCCACGCGGCGCGGAAGAGCCGCGCGACCAGGGCCGGCGTGCGCGCGCCGGCGAGCAAGGTCAGCCGGAGCGGCGTCACCGTCCGCAGCGGGAAGCGGCGCGGGAACCGGAACGGCACGCCCCACCACCGCGCCCACCGCTCCAGCTCGCCCGCGACGTGACGGCGCTTGGCGTCGGGCATCGCGAACAGCGGCACGTCGGGGGTGCCGATCGCCTTGAACAGCGCGCCGAGCAGCATCGGCCGGTAGCGCACCGTCGCGCCGGCGGCCGCCGCGATCGCCTCGAGCTGCGTCGAGGCGAGGTAGGCGAACGGCGACGCGTAGTCGAACCAGAAGTCGACGGCGCGCCCGGTCGCCGGCGGCGCGGTGAAGGCGCCGGCGCCGGCGAGCGGCTCGACCCGCGCGACCGACGCCGGCGGCGCGCCCCGGTCGGGATCCCAGCCGGCCAGCACCGCCGCCAGCCAGTGCAGCCGGTCCTGCCCCCACAGGAGCACGGCCGGCGCGTCGTCGCGCACCACCACCCTCGCCGGCGCGCCGAAGACGCCGCGCTCGACCGCCCGCTCGGTCCGGCGGCGCAGGTCGTCCTTGACCGCATCGGTGTCGGCGGCCGCGCGCGCCGCCGCGACCTCGTCCGCCGGCACGCCCGCGCCGGCGAGCGCCGCGGCGATCACGTCGTCGTCGGTGACGTCGGCGGCGCGCTGCCAGTAGGCGGCGTAGAGCGCGTGCATCGCCGCCGGCCAGCGGGCGGGCGGCAGCCCGAGCAAGACCCGCAGCGCGCGCACCGTTCGCATCGGGTGGCCGGCCGGCATGACGAGCGGCACGCCGCGCCGCTCGGCCCAGCGCTGCAGGTCGCGCAGGTTCGAGACAGCGCGGGCGGCGCCGAGCGTCGCCATCGGCCCGTCCCCGGCGCCGATCGCCCGGAACACGCCGCCGAGCAGCATCGGCTCGAGCCGCAGCTCGACCCCGGCCTCGCGGCAGACGCCCTCGATCGCGCCCGACGCGAGGTAGGCGTAGGGGCAGGAGAAGTCGAACCAGAACTCGACGTGCACGGCCGACGATCGCACCCGGATCACCGTCCGGCAACCACAACCCTTTTGACACGCCCCCGTCGGGCGATACACTCGGCAGGATTCATGGCCAAGCTCATCGAGGGCTTCAAGGACGGCAAGGCCGAGCTCGGTCGGCGCACGTTCCTCGTGCCCGAGAGCCACGCCGAGGTGCTGGCGCTGCTCTATCACGAGCGCACCGGCATCGTCGGCGGCCTGCCGGTCGGGCCGGTGACGACCGATCCGTGCGGGGCCCACGGGATCCGGATGTATCCGGACCAGGACCCGGCGATCCTCGAGGAGACGCGCCGTTACTTCGAGAAGCTGGCCGAGCGGTTCTCGAACGATCTCGCGAAGGCGTGATCGCGGCCGGTCGCGTGTCGGTCTGGTAAGTTCCTCCTGGTGAAAGCGTTGATCGTGGGCGCGGTCGTGGTGGGCGCCGCGGCCTGCTCGGGCGCGGCGGTGTCGACCGGCCCGTGCGGCAAGGACACCGACTGCAAGGGGACGCGCGTCTGCGTGTCGGGCGCGTGCGTCGATCGTCCGGGCGGCGGACCGATGGGTGGCGGCGCTGGCGCGCCGTCGGCGAGATCCGACGGGGGCCCGGTGGGCGGCGGCGCGGTCGCCGGCCCGCGGCCGTTCGCGATGCTCGGCGGCAACGCGCGCCACCAGGGCCGCACCGGCGGGCCCGCGCCGGCGACCGCGCCGCACGAGCGGTGGAAGGTCGCGCTCGCGGGGCCGGTGACCGGCGGGCCGACGATCGGCCCCGACGGGACGATCTACGTCGCCGATCAGGGCGGGCAGGTCACCGCGGTCGGGCCCGACGGCGCCGTGAAGTGGAAGGCGACGCTCGGCGATCGCTCGTGGAGCACGCCGGCGGTCGCGGTCGACGGCACGGTCTACGTCGGCAGCGACGACGACAAGCTGCGCGCGTTCGACGGGGCGAGCGGCCGCGAGAAGTGGGCGCTCAGGATCGGCGCCTGCGCGCCCGACGGCTTCGGCCCCGAGAGCTCGCGCTGCGACGCCGACGGCGGCCCGGTGATCGGCGACGACGGGACGATCTACCTCGGCGGCGACGGCGCGCAGGCGGTGTGGGCCGACGGCACGCTGCGCTGGCGGTTCGCGACCGGCGAGCACGTGGCCGCCGCGCCGGCGCTCGCCGACGGCACGGTCTACGTCGGCAGCGAGGACGACGCGCTCTACGCGCTGACCGCCGACGGCGACAAGAAGTGGGAGGTCCGCGCGGGCGGCGACATCGACACGCCGCCGGTCGTCGCCGACGACGGCACCGTCTACGTCGGCAGCGACGACGACGCGGTCTACGCGATCAGCCCGGCCGGCGAGGTCGTGTGGAAGGTCCTCACCGGCGACGACGTCCGCGGCGGCGCCGCGCTCGCGGCCGACGGCACGATCTACATCGGCAGCTACGACGGCCACCTCTACGCGATCGCGCCGAACGGCCAGGTGCGCTGGCGCGTCGCCACCGCCGACAAGATCCACGCGCGGCCGGTCGTCGCCGAGAACGGCCTCGTGCTGGTCGGCTCGCAGGACGATCACCTCTATTGCCTTCGCCCCGACGGCGTCCTCGCGTGGACGTTCCCGCTCGACGGCGATCTCGACTCGGCGCCGACCATCGGCGCCGACGGCACCATCTACCTCGCCGGCGACGACGGCATCCTGCGCGCGCTGCGCTGACCCGGTCGCTGGCTCGCTTCACGAAAGCTCATGCCTGTCACGTCTCTCGATATCCTCGACGCGCTCGCGCGCGTCGTCACCCGCGGCGTCAAGCTGCACGCCCTGGCCGACGACCTCGGCCTCAAGAAGCAGGAGTACGCCGCGCTCCGCTCGTTGCTCGCCGACCTCGCGGCCAGCGGTCAGATCCAGATCCTGAGCGGCGGCGCGTTCGCGCTGGCGCCGCAGGGGCGGCCGGCGGATCGCCGCGCGCGCCAGCCGGCCCTGCCGTGGACGCCGCCGGCCGAGCCGGTGAAGGAGGTCGCGGCCGAGGCGCCCGCGCCGGCGGCGCCGGTGAGGAAGGAGCGGGCGCGCCGCGTCACCGCGCCGCCGCCGGTGGCCGAC
>DASZXE010000059.1:0-15896 GCA_035546475.1 Kofleriaceae bacterium | reverse complement strand
AACGGCCTCGCGTGGGGACGCGGGCTGCACGGCGACGGCGCGCCGGCGCGGCCGGGGCCGGTGAAGGCGGAGGGCGACGGCAAGAGCCCGGCGGGCATCTTCGACCTCGGCGGCGCGTGGGGCTACGCGGCCGCGGCGCCGGCGGGCGCGCGCCTGCCGTACACGGCCGCGACCGCGTCGTGGCAGTGCGTCGACGATCCGGCCTCGTCGCACTACAACCGGCTGCTCGACGCGTCGGCGGTCGCCGTCGACTGGAGCTCGCACGAGGACCTGCGCCGCGACGACGACGTCTACCGCTGGCTCGTCGAGGTGAAGCACAACGCCGCGGCGACGCCCGGCGCGGGGAGCTGCATCTTCCTGCACGTCTGGCGCGGGCCAGGCACCAGCACCGCCGGCTGCACCGCGATGGACGAGCCGCGCCTCGAGTCGCTGCTCGTCTGGCTCGATCCCGCCGCCCACCCGCGCTTCGTGCTCCTGCCCGCCGCCGACTACGCGGCGGTCTGGCAGCCCTGGGCGCTGCCGCCGCCCTGATCCTGATCGACCGCGGCCGGCCGCGGTCAGGACGAGGCGCCGGCGTCGGCGGTGAGCCGCTCCATGCTCGCGACCGCCGCGTGGATGAGCAGCGCGTCGCCGGCGACGACGGTGGCGGCGGCCGCCGGCGGCGCCTCGGGCGGGCCGCCGGCCGGCGTCCGGCAGACGACGCGGGCCGCGAACGACGCCTCGAGGTCGGCGAGGGTGCGCCCGGCGAGCGGGCTGCCGCGATCGATCCGGACCTCGGCGGTGACGTACGGCTTGCCGTCGACGTCGTAGGCGGCGACCACCCGGCACGGCATCGACGTCGCGGCGACCGCCGCCGCCGCCAGCGCCGACGACGAGAAGGCGAAGTCGATGTCGAACGCCTCCTTGAACTTGCCGGCGAGCGTCTGGTCGTACTGCCTCATCGAGATCCGGATCCGCGGGTTCAGCCGGCGGGCATCGAGCGCGACCTCGAGGTTCGCCATGTCGTCGTTGGTGGCGATGAGGATCGTGCGCGCGTACGGGACGCCGGCCTCGACGAGCGCCTGGTCGTCCTTCATGTCGCGGACCAGCACCGGCACGCCGGTCGCGCGCGCCTCGTCGAGGAAGCGGCAGCTCGGGTCCTTCTCGATCGCGACCACCGGCCGTTCGATGTGGATGAGCTGCTGCAGCACGCGGAAGCCGAGGTGGCCCAGCCCGCAGAGGACGACGTGATCGCGGTAGGTCGAGGCCTTCACCCTCATCCACTCCTTCTCGCCGCGGCGGCGCGACATCATCAAGAGGGCGAAGCGCACGATGCCTTCGCCGATGAGCACGACGCCGAGCAGTGGGTACAGGCCGGCGGCGAGCTCGAGGTACCAGGTCGCCGGCGGGTTGAACGGCGGCTGCGCGAACAGCATCATCCACGCGCCGTACGCGGAGGTGAGCAGACCGGGCCGCGCGCCGCCGAGCTCGGGCTGCGGCGTGATCGCGTGCAGCAGCGTCCCGACCGCGAGGATGGCGGCGAGCGCGGCGAGCGTGGCGCGGAACTCGCGCAGGATCGTCAGCGTGTAGAACCACGTCGTCCGCAGGTCGTGGCGCCGTCGTCGCTGCTGCACGTGCGGGGTTCATTCTCGCTCCTGGCGGCCGACGCGTCCCGCCTCGAACCGCGGATTGCGCACCGAGGCGGTCCCGCCGGGCAAGGAGCCGGCTGGGGCTGCTTCGCGAAGCGCGCTCCGCGTCTGCCGGCGGGCCGGTGGGGTGGCGGCGGCGGCGGGCGGCCGGCGCGGGGGTATGCTCCGGGCATGCTCCCCCGCAGCATCGACAGGATCGTCGCGGATCAGATCGAGCGGTGGCGGATCGAGCGGCAGCGCGCCGAGCGCCAGGCCCGGCCACCGGCGCCGATCGTGGCGGTGTCGCGCGAGTACGGCGCGCGAGGGGCGGCGGTCGCCCACCTCGTCGCCGCCCAGCTCGGCTTCAGCTACTGGAACCGCGAGCTCATCGACGAGATCGCGCGGTCGAAGCACGTGTCGGCGGCGATGATCGAGACGCTCGACGAGCACCACGATCCGTCGCTGCTGGCGACGCTGCGCGGCATGGACCGCGGCAAGCTGCGCGCGACCGACTACTTCGAGGCGCTGACGAAGGTCGTGCACGCGATCGTCAGCCACGGCGGCGCGGTGACGGTCGGCCGCGGGATCGCGCTCATGCTGCCGCCCGAGCGCGCGCTGCGCGTGCGGGTCGTCTGCCCGCTCGAGCAGAAGGTGGCCGGCCTGATCGAGCGCAAGGGCCTCACCGACGCCGCGGCGCGCGACGAGCTGCGCGCCACCGACGCCGACCGCAACGCGTTCATCCGCGATCACGTCGGCGCCGACGCCGGCGTGCCGTCGGCCTACGACCTCCACGTCAACACCGGCACCTTCGGCGTCGAGGGCGCCGCCGCGCTCGTCGTCGCCGCCTACCGCACCCGCTTCCCCGCCTGACGCCCTCGTCACGATCGCCGGGCGCCGATACCATCGCGGCGTGCGTCCATGACGGTGCATCCGCTCCTGTACGAGGTCCACAGCCGCCAGTGGCTCGCGGAGCTCGGCGTGCCGACGCTCGACGCGGTCGCCGACGAGACGCTCGCCGAGCTCGCCGGCCGCGGCGTCACCCACCTGTGGCTGATGGGCGCGTGGGCGATCGGGCCGCGCACGCGGGCGCACGCCCTCGCCGACGCCGGGCTGCGCGAGAGCTACGACCTCGCGCTGCCCGGCTGGACCGACGACGACGTCCGCGGCTCGCCGTACGCGATCGCCGACTACCAGGTCGCGGCCGACCTCGGCGGCGACCGCGCGCTCGCCGCCTTGCGCGCGCGCCTGCGCCGGCTCGGCGTCGGCGTGATCCTCGACTTCGTCCCCAACCACACCGGCCTCGATCACGGCTGGCTGGTGACCCACCCGGAGCGGTTCGTCTCCTCGGCGCAGCCGTTCGCGGACTCCTTCCCGAGCGGCGGCCGCTTCGTCGCCCACGGCAAGGATCCGTACTTCCCCGGCTGGATCGACACCGCGCAGCTCGACTACCGCCGCGCCTCGACGCGCGCCGCGATGAGCGACGTGCTCGCGTCGATCGCGGAGCGCTGCGACGGCGTGCGCTGCGACATGGCGATGCTCGTGCTGGGCGACGTCTTCGCCCGCACCTGGCAGCAGGTCCCCGCCGAGGACGGAGGCGCCGACGCCGACGCGCCCGGCGAGTTCTGGGCCGAGGCGATCGCGCGCGTCCGCCGCACGCACGGCGGGTTCCTGTTCCTCGCCGAGGCGTACTGGGGGCTCGAGGGCCGGCTGTGCGACCTCGGCTTCGATCACGCGTACGACAAGGAGCTCTACGATCTCGTCGTCCACGACCGGGCGTCCGACGCCCAGCCGCACCTCCTCGGCGCCGGCCTCGGCCGCGAGGTCGCCCGCCGCGCGCACTTCCTCGAGAACCACGACGAGCCGCGCGCCGCCGCCACGATGTCCGCGGAGCACCATCGCGCAGCGGCGCTCCTCACGCTCGGTCTGCCCGGCCTGCGCTTGCTCCATCACGGCCAGCTCACCGGCGCGCGCCGGTTCGCGCGCATCCAGCTCGGCCGCCGCGCCGACGAGCCGGCCGACCCCGCCGTCGTCGCGATCTACGAGCCGCTCCTCGCCGCGCTCGCGGCGTCGCCGGCCGGCAAGGCCGATGGGCAGCTCCTCGCGCCGCGCCGCGTGTGGGACGACAACCCGACCGCCGACGCGTTCACGGTCGTGCAGTGGCAGGCACCGGGCGTCGACGATCGCTTCGACCTCGTCGTCGTCAACCTCGCGGCGCACCGCTCGCAGTGCCGGGTCGTGCCCCGCGTGCCGGGCCTCGCCGAGCACACCTGGCAGCTCGCCGATCGCCTCGGCCCCGAGCGCTGGCTGCGCGACGGCCGCGAGCTCGCCACCACCGGCCTCTTCCTCGACCTGCCGCCCCGCGACGCCCAGCTCTTCGCCGTCCGCCGCGCCCTGGCGAGCACGGTCGCCGAGTGATACTTTAGTGATCCATGCGAACTCCTCGAACCGAGCCCGTCACGGCGGTCAAGCGGCGCGCGACAGAGATCATCGCCGACCTGCGCACCGAGCGTCGGCCGGTGATCATCACCGAGCGCGGGCGGTCGGCCGCCGTGCTGCTCGACATCGCGAGCTATGACGAGCTGACCGCGAGGCTCGACCTGCTCGAGGGGCTGGCGCGTGGTGAGCGCGCGATCCGGGAAGGGCGGGTGGTGTCTCACGCCGCGGCCAAGCAAAGGATGCGGCGATGGCACGCGGGCCGCGGATAGTCTGGGCGGCGCCGGCGCTCGACGAGCTCGACGAGATCGCCGCGTTCATCGCCGACGGCGATCCTCGGGCCGCCGCGGGCCTCGTCCATCGCGTCTTCGCCAGCCTGGAGCGCCTCCGCCGCTTCCCCGCGTCCGGGCGGCGCCTGCCCGAGCTGCCGAACGGCCCGTATCGCGAGGTCATCGTCGCGCCGTGCCGCATCATCTACCGGACCGACCGCGCGGTCGTCCATATCGTCCACGTCACCCGCGGCGAGCGCCCGCTCCGTCCTCACCAGCTGAAGTGAGCGGTCAGCGGGGGCCTTCCCGGAGGGTCTTGCCGGGGAGAACGCGGAAGTCGTGGAAGACCGCGTGGTAGCCGGGCGGCGTGTACTCCGGGTACTCGCACGGCGGCGTCACGATCGTCGCGCCCATCCGCTCGAGCTCGGCGTGGATCGCGTCGACCTCGGCGCGCGAGCCGGCCTTGAAGGCGAGGTGGTGCAGCGAGCCCGGCCGCCGCCGGTGGACCGCCTCGCCGGCGAACGCGGCGCGCGGCGACGAGATCGCGAACGCCAGCCGCGGGTGCTGGTACTCGACGACCTCGAAGTCGTCGTCACGGTGACGACGGCGGGCCGGCGCGGTCCTCGGGACGACGCGCGCGCGCCCGCCGGCCGATCGCGAACCGACTGCGCGCCGCGAAAGCGCGATGCGGCGGCCTGCGCGGATTCCCCCGCACGGACCCGCAGATTGCAGGGCACGCGCTTGGTGCGGGCGATGCACATGGCGGGGGAGCAGAACCAGGTCCGCGGAGGAAACCATGCGCCAACGTCAGGGTTTGATCGTGTCCGTCTTGCTCGCGGGGCTCTTCGCCTGCACCGGCGACCAGGGACCGCCAGGCGAGCCCGGCACGCCCGGCTCGCCGGGCGAGCAGGGTCAACAGGGTGAACAGGGTGAACAGGGCGACCCCGGCACACCGGCGCCGACCACCGGCACCTTGACCGGCACCATCACCGACGGCGTCGCCGGCGATCCGCTCGCCGGCGTGCAGATCGCCGCCCTCGACCTCGGCGGCGGCTCGCTCGGCACCGCGACCACCGGCGCCGACGGCGCGTTCAGCGTCACCGTCACCGCCGGCCCGGTCGATCTCACCTTCGCCAAGCCGCACTACACGTCGCCCGGCGTGCTCCACAGCGGCGTCGGCCTGGGCCAGACGATCCACATCGCGGTCCAGCTCGCCGAGAACGCCAGCGGCGCGCCGAGCGTCGCGCTCACCGCGCCGGCCAACGACGTCGGCTACGGCGCGCAGGTCACGCTGTCGGCGGCCGCCGCCGATCCCGACGGCGACACCCTCGCGTACACGTGGGCGAACACCACCGTGCCGGTCCTCGGCAGCGTGAGCGGCGCGGGCGCGACCGCGACCCTGACGATGCCGACCTTGACGCAGGCGTTCGCCTACCGGCCCGACTCGACGAACCCCGGCCAGTTCATCAGCGGCTACACGCTCGCCGACCGCATCGGCGTGGTGCCGATCCTGCCCGACACCCGCGGCGCGGTGACGGCGAAGGTCACGGTCGCCGACGGACGTGGTCAGTCCGCGACCGCGTCACTGACGATCAACGCGGCCAGCGTACAGACCAGCACGCAGGACGTCGCGATCCGCACGCGCGTCTATCTCAACAGCGGCCACGGCGGCGCCTCCGCCTGGTCGCTGCTGTCCGCGCCGACCACCTCGACCGCCGCGCTCGTCGACCCGACCTCGCGGACGCCGTACTTCATCCCGGATCTCGCCGGCCAGTACACGTTCGCCGAGGGCGCGCAGCGCATCATCGTCTACGCGGGCACCTGGCGCGGCATGGTCACCGGCGGCAGCGGCAACTCGGTGACGCCAGACGCGATGTGCCTCGTCTGCCACGGCGGCTCCTTCCCGGGCGCGCCGGCCGAGCAGTTCACGCCGTGGGCGGCGACCGCCCACGCGACGATGTTCACCCGCGGCATCAACGGCGTCGCGAGCGACCACTACACCGGCTCGTGCATCGGCTGCCACACGGTCGGCTGGGACGACGGCGTGGCCAACAACGGCTTCGACGACGTCGCCGCCGCCAACGGCTGGGCGATGCCCGGCCTGATGGCCGCCGGCAACTGGGACTCGCTGGTCGCGACCAAGCCGGCCGTCGCCAAGCTCGCCAACATCCAGTGCGAGAACTGCCACGGTCCGCAGGACTCGGTGGCCCACACGCTCACCTGGGACTCGCACCAGACGCCGCAGCCGTTCACCTCGCCGCGCATCTCCTACTCGGCCGAGCTGTGCGCGAGCTGCCACGCGGCGGGCGCCCACCACATCTACAGCGAGTGGACGACCTCGGCCGACGACGGCATGGGCCACTCGAACCGCGCCGGCGCGCTCCTCGCCGACAGCGCGAGCGGCCTCAACTCGAGCTGCGGCCGCTGCCACGCGGCGCAGGGCTACACGCTCTACGCGAACCTGCTGCAGCAGGGCAAGGTCGCGATGACCTCGGTGCCGGCGGCGACGCTGGCGCTGGTCACCCCGGCGAACGTCGAGCCGGTCACCTGCACCGCGTGCCACGACCCGCACGACGCCACCAACCCGCAGCAGCTCCGCTTCTACGGTGACACCCCGAACCTGCCGTCGGGCTTCGCCGGTCACGGCATGGGCAAGGGGGCGCTCTGCCTGACCTGCCACAACAGCCGCAACGGCGCGCAGAACGGCAGCGACTCGCTGACCTACCTGCACGAGGACGGCGAGGCGTACAACAGCGGCAACCCGACCGGCTACAGCGCGCCGCACCAGGCCGCGCAGGGCGACGTGTTCGTCGGCCGCAACGCCTACTTCATGGGCGCCAGCCTGCCGATGACCTCGAAGCACGCCGCCGTCGAGGACACCTGCGTCGGCTGCCACATGACGCTGCAGCCGAAGGGCTACCTCTCGCACGGCGCGCCGGCGAAGAGCGGCCACCTCTTCCGCATCGAGGGCGCCGATCAGCAGGCGCTGTGCGCGAACTGCCACGGCGCCACCGTCGACGGCGAGGGGATCCAGGGCCAGGTCGAGGCGCAGCTCAACCAGCTCGCCAACGCGATGGGCAACGCCGTCAAGGCGAAGCTCAACGGCTTCCCGGGCGGGCTCGTCCGCGTCCGCGTGTGGGACGAGGCGACCGACTACTACAGCAGCGCGTCGGCGTCGAACGTCGTGCTCGACGTGGTCGCGAACCCGGTGACCTCGGTCGGCATCGAGGAGGTCCACGGCCAGATCGGCTTCATCCTCCACTTCGCGACGCCGATCACCGTCCCGTTCGTCGACGCGGCCGGCAACCCGGCGCCGTCGAAGGCGATGACCGCGTTCGGCGTGCAGATGGGCGCGATCAAGGACAACCAGGCGACCCCGGCCTCGATCTACGGCCTGAGCGGCAACCTGGTCCGCGCCGGCTGGAACTACTTCCTCGTCGAGGGGGACCAGTCGCTCGGCCTGCACAACCCGTCGTTCGTCACCGGCGTGCTGAACGCGACGATGCGCAAGGACCTCAGCAACTGAGCCGCCCGCGCAGCGGGTGATGGTCGGAGTCGAGCCGCTGCCCGGCGAACCCGGGCCGGCGGCTCGCGGCGTTTCGGCGCGAGCGCCGCGGTCAGGGCGCCTTGACGACCCGGTTGCGCCCGGCCTGCTTGGCCTTGTAGAGGGCCTGGTCGGCGCGGGCGACGACGTCGGCGGGCGCGTCGCCGTCGCGCCATGCGGTCGCGCCGGCGCTGACGGTGAAGGCGAGGGTGGCGTTGCCGTCGTCGATGTTCCACCGGCGCCGGGCCAGCGCCTTCAGCAGGTCGCGCGCCTTGCTCGCGGCGACCCGCAGCGACGCCGACGGCAGGAGCACGACGAACTCCTCGCCGCCCCAGCGCGCGATCAGGTCGCCCTTGCGCACCGACTCGCGGCAGAACGCGACCAGCGCCATGAGGACGCGATCGCCCACCGGATGGCCGTGGGTGTCGTTGATCGCCTTGAAGTGATCGACGTCGAGGAGCAGCAGGGCGAAGCCGTCGCCGCCGGCCGCCGCGAGGTCGCACAGCCGGCCCAGCTCGGCGTCGAACGCGCCGCGGTTGGCGGCGCCGGTCAGCGGATCGGTCGCCGCGGCGGTGAGCGCGCGGCTGATGTCGCTGCGCAGCCGCTTGACCTCGCCGGTGAGCGCCGCGGTCCGCGCCCGGTCGGCCGCCTGCTTGTCGGCGACCGCCTTGCGCAGGCCCTGGACCTCGCGCGAGATGACCTGGCGGATCTTCACGATGTCGCCGAGCTGCGCGGCGCTCTCGATGCGCGAGCTGCGCTCGAGGACGGTGACGTCGTGGCTGGTGTTGCCCTCGCCGAGCCGGGCCAGGCCGTCGGTCAGGAGGCCGATGATGCCGCGCAGCTCGGTGTCGCGCTCCTCGAGGTAGCGGCGCTCCTTGCTGGCGAACTCGAGCGCCTCGCGCTGGCGCAGGCCGAGCTGCTCCGACAGCTCGCGGGGCGGCGCCTCGGCGCGCACCCGGGCCAGCGTCTCGTCGAGCGACGCCTTGAGGCGGGCGGAGCCCAGCTCGTCGATGTCGAGGGCGAGCGCCTTGACGCACGCGATGAGGGCGGCGGCCGCGTCCGCCAGCAGCCGCGAACGCTCGCGGGTGTCCGCGAGCTCGTCGGAGAGCTGGCCGATGCTCAGGCGCTCGCGGAAGCTGGCCAGGAGGCTCATCGGAAGATGACATCGACCGCCAGCCGGCGACGTGTAGGCCGAGCGCCGGGCCGCGGTGCGCGAGGGCCGTGGTGGTGGCGGGCTGTCAGCGCGTGATGGGGATCCGTCAGGCGCCGGCGCTCGCGCGCCAGCGGACCGCGTCGCCACGCGAGGTTGCGGCGCGCGGCGGCCTGGCGCGCGGGTTGCTGAGGTCGGCGCCGATGCTCGAGCTGGCCCCGAAGCCGTCGTCTGCCCTGTCGATCACGCTCGCGGTCGGCCTCGCCGCGTGCGGCGGGCTCAACCACGCGGCGCCGCGCGATCGCCACCCGGAGGTGCTGGCCCAGCCGGCGCGCTCCGACGGTGCGCGCGGCCCGTGGCGCGTCGTCGCCTACAACATCCACGGCGTCGACGGCGACCGGCTGGCGCGCGCGATCGGCGACACGCCGGCCTTGCGCGACGCCGACCTGCTGCTGCTGTCGGAGGTCCACGCGCACGGCCCGTGCAGCGACGCGTGCGTCGCCGGCGCGCGGCTCGGCATGGCGTCGGCGTACGCGCCCGGGCACCGGCAGGACCGCGGCACCGAGGGCGTCGCGATCCTCAGCCGCTGGCCGCTGTCGGACGTGGAGGTGATCGAGCTGCCGTACCACGGCGTCGTCGTCAACTCGGCCCGGCGGGTGGCGGTGGCGGCGACCGCGATGACGGGCGACGGCCCGGTGCGCGTCTACGCGGTGCACCTCGACAACCGGATCGCGCCGTCGGCGCGCGTCGCGCAGCTCGCGCCGGTGCTCGAGCGCACGCGCGCGTGGCCGGGCCCGGTCGTGATCGGCGGCGACTTCAACACGAGCCCGTTCTCGTGGATCGGCGGCGTGGTGCCGGTGCCGACCGGGCGCCAGCACGGCGCGGTCGAGGCGGCGGTGCGCCGGGCCGGGCTGACCACGCCGGTGACGGGCAGCGGCGCGACCAGCGCGTGGCTCAGCATGCGGCTCGACGCGATCTACACGCGCGGCGTGGCGGTGCGCAGCTTCGGGGTCAGCCGCGATGTCCGGATCTCGGACCATCTGCCGCTGTGGGCGGACGTCGAGCTCGGCCTCGAAGACGTCGCCGGCGCGCGGTCGCTGTAGCGCGGCTGTCGCCTCGCGGGCTTGCGCCGGCGCCCGCGATTCTGCTTGACCGGCGGCCGCGGATGCGTAGATTGGCCGCACTCCGCAAGCCGGAGGTGGGTCATGTCGCGCACGCACCAGATCGTCCTCGCTCGAGCTCGCCGCGCCTGACGCGGTTGCACCACGTTGCAGCCGCCCGGGTGCGGCCGATCTCGACGAAGCCTCCACCGATCCCGTGATCGTCTCCGCGATCGCTCCGGCACCGCCGCGCGCGATCGCCCTGGTCCGTGCCGCGCGGCGATCGCGCCGCGCACGAGGAAGCATGTCCACTCACGCCCACGGTGGCCGCGCCCGCGGTCACCACAAGGACCGTCAGGTCTGTCGTCAGGTCGCCGACGCGGTCGGCTGGTTCCTGGTCGACGTCGACGATCCGCTGCTGTCCGGTCTGCTCGTGATCGACGCCGTGCCCGCGCCCAGCGCGGCGCGCGTGCTGGTCACGCTCGCGCCCGGCAGCGGCGAGGTCGACGCCGCCCTGGTCCTGCGCCGGCTCGCCGGCGTCAAGGACGAGGTGCGCGAGGAGGTGGCCGCCGAGGTCCACCGCCGCCGCGCCCCCGAGCTGGTGTTCCGCGTCGAGGCCCGGCTGCCCGCCGTCGCCCCGCCCGACCCCGCTCGCTGACCGTACCGATGGTCCCGCACGGCGGCCGCCCTCCCGGCGGCCGTCGGCGTTTTCGGCGGCGCGCCGTCGCCCCGCGCAATGCGTGCGCCGTGCGAAGATGCTCGCATGTGGAAGACGATCCTGGTCCCGCACGACTTCTCGGCCGGCGCCGGTCAGGCCGCGCAGCTCGCCCACGACCTGGCGAAGGTGCACGGCGCGAAGCTGGTGTTCCTCCACGTCGCCGAGCTGCCGCCGCTGCTCGGGGCCGGCGCCGCGATCGTGCCCGAGGAGGGCGGCGCGCCGATCTCCGTCGGGGACTACGCGGTGCGGTCGGCCGGCGAGCGGCTGGCCGAGCTGTCCGCCGAGTACGGCAAGGACGGCGTCGCGGCCTCGTACGAGGCGGTGATCGGTCACCCGGCCGCCGAGATCGTCACGGTCGCCGAGAAGCTGGGCGCCGACGTCATCGTGATGGGCACCCACGGCCGCGCCGGCATCGCCCGCGCGCTGCTCGGCAGCGTCGCCTCGCGCGTCGTCCGCCACGCCAAGGTCCCGGTCGTCACCGTCCGCATCGAGGACTAGCGCGCGCTCCACGTCCTGCGGCGGCGCGCCCGGGGGGGGGGGGGAGGGTTGGCCCGAACGCCAACCCTCTCGTCGATCGATCGGCCTCGGGGGGGAACCCGAGCCCGATCTCCACAACCCCGGCGCCGAGCTGCGCTCGGGGGCTCACCGCACGCGCGAGGTGACCCGGCCGTCGGCGCCGACGGCGACCGCGAGCGGCACCAGCGCGAGGCCGTACTTGCGGGCGAGGTCGCGGTGGCGCGAGACGTCGACGGCGACCACCGGCCGCGGTCCCTCGGCCAGCTCGGCCTTCACCGTCTGGCACTCGCCGCACAGCGGGTGGGTGAACAGCACGACGACCTCGCCGGGCTCGGCCAGCGCGATCGCCGGCCGCGAGCCGGTGGCCCGCGCCAGGTGATCGAGGTCGACGCGATCGATCGCGCCGCCGCGCACGCCGCGCAGCCGCGCGCCGATCCGGTACAGCTCGCAGCCGACGCACAGCCCGGTGGTGACCGCGACCGTCGCCAGCGCGGCGACCACCAGCGTGAGCGCGAGGCCGATCGCCGACCAGCCGATCGCCCACGCAGTCGCGGCCGCCAGCAGGAAGCCCGCGCCGATGATGTTGGCGAACCGCGGCGCCCGCGCGTCCTCGAGCGGCCCCTCGCCGAGGCGCGGCTGGATGACGTCGAAGTAGAGGCGGCACGGCAGGCACCAGCGCCGGCCGAAGCGGACCGCCACCGCGAGCTGCACGCCGAGCGCGAGCACGAGCGGCCACCAGCCGGTCGCGGCGGCGACGATCGCGAGGACCGCGACGACGGTCTGGTTCACCCGCGGCGCCCGCGCGTCGATGACGGCGAGGTCGCGGTACGGATCGGCCCGGCGCTCCATGGTCCGCATCCTAGCAGACATTCATCCGCTTTGGCGGACAAGGCGGCGGCGACGCCGGCGGCGGCGGGCCGGTCAGCCGTGCTCCGGCTCGTCGACGCGGTCGAGGATCGACGCGCAGAACCGCTGGAGCGGCTCGCGGCGCTCGGGCGGCACGTACTCGAGGTTGACCTGGCGGTCGGTCACCTCGAAGAAGACGCGGTCGGCGGCCAGCAGCCCGCGCTCGCACTCGACGAGCTCGGGGGCGGCGACGTCGGCGAGGTTGTCGGCGACCTGGCGCGCCTCCGCCGGCCGATCGATCTCGAGGAAGAACCCGCCGAGGATGAGCTTCGCCTTGACCGCCAGGCTGTGGACCTCGCTGTCGCGATGCGGCATGCGCAGCACCTGGGCGAGCAGGTGCGGCCCGGCCGGGCTCTTCGCCTCGTAGGCGCGGCGCACCAGGTAGCCGAGGTCGAACACCGCCTGCTGCGGCGCGAACACCAGGCCGTAGCCGCGCGCCATGTGCGCGTAGTAGACGAAGTGATCGCCGATCTCGCAGAGGCGGTCCGGCTTGTCGCACAGCTCGCGGCCGAGCAGGCGGTACTGCTGGAACGTGTCGTAGATCGCGTGCAGGTTCTTCGCCTTGATCGACTCGCGCAGGAAGTTGTTGAAGAACCGGATGCACAGGCGATTGACCTCGTCGTCGCGGTCCTCGGCGTCCTGCGCGATGATGCGGGTGACGTCGCTGATCGACGACACCGCGTCGGACGCCTTCGGCAGCGCCTGCTGGTAGGCGAGCCAGAGCTGCCACAGGCACTTCATCTCGAACCAGGTGCGCGTCTCGTCGAGCATCTCGAGCGCCTCGTGCGAGCGGCCGACGAACGCGCCCGGGTAGATGCGGAACCAGCCGGCCGGCATCCGCGCCTTCACCGCCGCGTGCTCGTCGATGACCAGCTTGAGCGCCCACACGCCCTCGCGCGCGGTGCCGCGGTCGCCGCGGTCGAGCGCCTTCAGCACGATGGTGCCGACCTGGTCGACGCGCGACGTCACCGCGTGCTGGCCGGCGTCGACCGCCATCGCGCCGGACGCCACCGCGCGGATCGTGTTGGTCACCTCCTGGCGCAGGCGGCCGATCACGGTCGCCGGCTCGAGGAACCGCACGACGTAGAAGAAGTACGGGATGAGGACGACCCAGCCGAGGATCGCCAGGTAGACCGCGAGCGCGATCGCCCAGGTCGGCGCGAACTTCGGGCCGATCATGTAGTCGACCCACAGCACGTGGGCGGCGCCGAGCGCCATGAACGACAGCACCGCGCGGTTGATGCGATCGCGGAGGAACAGGTCGATCAAGGTCGGCGTGTGCATGTTCGCGGTCAGCGGGATCGCGAGGCCGATCGTCGCCAGCAGCATCGCCAGCACGTTGTTGTAGGCGCGCGCGACCGGCGACAGGATGTCGACCAGCTTCGCGTTGTTGTTGCCGGCCCAGCTCGTCGAGCCGGGGCCGGGGAAGCCGGCGCGCCGCAGCTCGAGGAACAGCTCGAGCCCGAACAGCGCGGTGAAGACGACCAGCGCCAGCAGGAGGGAGCGGACGAACAGGCGTCGCATCCCCGCCACGGTATCGCAACGGCGCCGCCACCGGCGCCGCCGCGGGCGCGGAGGTGGTCAGTAGAGGATGCGAGTCTTGATGTTGGTCTCGAGCGCCGACACCGCGTCCTTGACGGCGTGCGACACGTCCTGATCGAGATCGACGATCAGGTAGCCGATGTCGCTGTCGGTCGCGAGGAGCTGGGCGTGGATGTTGGCGCCCTTGTCGGAGATGATCCGGTTGACGTCGCGCATGACCCCGGGGACGTTGCGGTGGACGTTGAGGATGCGGTGGGTGCCGCGCGCCTGCGGCAGCTCGACCTCGGGGAAGTTGACGGCGCCGGTGGTGGCGCCGCTGTTGACGAACTTGACGAGGGCGCTGGCGACCTCGCGGCCGATCGCCTCCTGCGCCTCCTCGGTCGAGCCGCCGATGTGCGGCGTGAGGACGACGTTGCCGAGCCCGCGCAGCGGCGACGCGAAGCCGTCGGAGTTGCCCTCGGGCTCCTCCGGATAGACGTCGACGGCGGCGCCGGCGAGGTGGCCCCTGCGCAGCGCGTCGGCGAGCGCGTCGATGACGACGACGGTGCCGCGGCTCGCGTTCAGGAGGTAGCTGCCCGGGCGCATGCGGGCGAGCTGGTCGGCGCCGATCATCTCGCGGGTCTGCGGCGTCTCGGGCACGTGCAGCGTGACGAAGTCGGACGCCTCGAGCAGCGCGTCGAGCGACGTCACCGACCGGTTGTTGCCCATCGGCAGCCGGGCGGCGATGTCGAAGAACAGCACGCGCAGGCCGAGCTGCTCGGCGAGCACGCCGAGCTGGCGGCCGATGTGGCCGTAGCCGACGATGCCGAGCGTCTTGCCGCGCACCTCGTGGCAGCCGGTCGCGAGCTTCTTCCAGGTGCCGGCGTGCACCTCGCGCGAGCGATCGAAGAGCTGGCGCGAGAGGACGACGATCTCGGCGAGGATCATCTCGGCGACCGAGCGCGTGTTCGAGAACGGCGCGTTGAAGGCGGGCACGCCGCGCGCCTCCGCGTGCGCCAGCGCGATCTGGTTGGTGCCGATGCAGAACGCGCCGACCGCGAGCAGGCGGCGCGCCTCGTCGAGCGCGCGCGGCGTGATGCGGGTCTTCGAGCGGAGGCCGACCAGGTGGACGTCGCGCATCCGCTCGACCAGCTCGGCCTCGGGGAGCGCGCCGGTGACCCGCTCGACCTGGAAGCCCTCGGCGGCGAACAGCTCGACCGCGCTCGGGTGGATGTTCTCGAGGAGGAGGACCTTGATCGCGGCCTTGGGGAACGAGGTCGGGGCGGGCGTCACCATCGGTGGGGACGCTACCGCAGGTCGGGCGCGGGCGCCCGCCGGCTCCGTCACGGGTGTAGGCTCGGCGCGATGTCTCGCCTCTGCTTGGCCACCGCGTGCGCCCTCGCCCTCGCCGGCTGCGGCAACGACGGCGGCGGCACCGTCACCGACGCCGCCGTCGATGCCCCCACCGACGCGGCGATCGACGCCGCCATCGACGCGCCGACCGGCCCGCTCACCCTGACCAGCAGCGTGCTCGCCGAGGGCGCGGCGTTCCCGGTCGACTACACGTGCAACGGCGCCAACGAGTCGCCGCCGATGACGTTCACCAACGCGCCGGTCGGCACGCTGAGCTTCGCGGTGACGCTGACCGACGTCACCAACGGCCTCGTGCACTGGGCGATCTACGACATCCCGGCGCTGCACCCGTCGCTGCCCGAGGACGTCGACAAGACGTACGAGCCGACCGACGTGCCGGGCGCGCACCAGACGAAGAGCTTCAACGCGCAGGTGACCGGCTACCAGGGGCCGTGCCCGCCGGCGATGCACATGTACACGCTCACGCTGTACGCGCTCGACGTGGCGACGCTGCCGGGCACCGACGTCACGACGACGCGCGCGCAGGTGCAGGCGCTGGCCGCGATGCACCAGGTCGGGATGGCGACGCTCGACGGGACGTACACGCCGCCGGCGATGGCGCGCGGCCCCGGCGGACCGCGGCCGGAGGCCGGCGCGATCGAGCCGTGAGCGGCGCGGGCTGCGGCGGCCGGCGCGTGGCGCTGGTGCGACGGGGACGAGGCGCGCGGGCGGCGGTGGAGGCGGCGAGGTGAGCGGCGGTTGGCGGGGGGCGCGGGCCG